>SKNK01000436.1 GCA_007120565.1 Nitriliruptoraceae bacterium
CCTTCTCGGCGAGGTACCGCGAGTAGTACCGGTAGCCGAGGAAGAACGCGACCGCGACGAACAGGGCAACGACAACGGCTGGCATGGTGGGGCTCCCTCCCAGAGCGTTCGAGCTCAACCCTCCCGGGTCAGCTCCGTCTCCGCGGGGCCATACCGCACTTTCGCCCGCGCGGTCCTGCACCGTGGCCGTCGCGGCTCCCCCCGCCGACGGCCGACGGGATTAAGCCTGCACTTGACGCCGTTGTCAAGGGGCGCTTGCGTCCACCTCGATGAACACCGACAGGAGCCGACTCACCCGCGCGGCGAACGCGACCGTCGTCGCCGAGGCGATGTTCGTGCGCCATGACGGCGATCTCCATGCCGTGACCGTGACGCCACTGGTCTCCGACGCCTCGGTCATCATCGCCCTGCCCTACGCCCACCGTGAGCTGGCCGAGGATCTGGCCGCCGCCGCCCAATTCGCGCTGGTCCTCAGCGACGACCGCATGACCTTGCGCGGCTGGGAGCCTTTGACGGTTCGAGCGAAGATCGAGGTCGAGCACGACCTCGACGGTGATCGTTTCAACGACGGGCTCGTTGACCAGGAACTGCGTAAGCACCCACCGTCGCGCGTGCTCCTCGACTCGTTGCGGGATCGCCACGACCACTGGTGGTACGTCCCGAGGCTGTTGTGTCATGTCGTACCCACGGCACCGGTGCAGGCTCTGACGAGCAGGAGCGACCCCACCAGCGGAGTCCTTGCCCGCTCGACCGCCGACGGGCTGACGATCGACACCGTCGAGGTGGTCGACGCGGACACGGACCACCTCGAGGTCCGCTCGCTGTCCGACCGCGAGGTAGCGGGGGACGGCGAGCCGGCCCTGCTGTTCCGCCATGACTACTCGCAGCCCGACCTGGAACGCCGTTCCGAGCGCCACGAGGCGGGCAGGCTCTATGGCACCGAGCTCCGCGATGTGGTCCGGACCGGCGACCTGGTGCTGCCCGAGCCACCCAGCCTCAGGGAACGGATCCGCTCCCACCGTGCCCTCTCCAAGGGGTGCCGGCGGGAACTCGCTCGTGCGCGCTGACGGCGCTACGGCGAGCGCTGTCCGGCGCTACGGCGAGCGCTGCTCGGCGTTGCGGCGCGCCCACGGCTCGAGGATCGCCAGCACGGCCTCGGACATCGGCACCTCGATGCCGTGGCGCTCGGCCAACCCGACCACCTCGCCGTGGAGGGCGTCCAACTCCATGCGTCCGCCCGTGACCAGGTCGTGGTGCAGCGAGGAGTACGAGTCCGGCCCCATGGACCGGGCCATCTCGAGCCGTTCGTCGACCGCACCCTCAACAACCGCGACGCCTTCGGCGCGCGCGACCGCGTAGGTCTCCTCGACGAGCCGGCGGAACATCTCCCAGGCACGGGGCGAGCCCTGGATCTCACCCAAGGGGAGCCGGACCGCAGCCGTGGTGCCTGCCAGGGCGCAGATGAAGGCGAACTTGTTCCACATCGCGATGTTGATGTCCGGGGCGATCGCGGCGCTGATGTCGGCCGCGACGCAGCGCTCGAGGAACGCTTCGGTGCGGCGACTGTTCGCGCCATCCACCTCGCCGAACACGATCCGCGCCGGGCCACCGGTGTGCTCGATCAGCCCTGGTTCGGTGATCGTCGACAGGATGAGTGCGAGTCCGCCAACCACGTGCTTCTCGCCGACCACCTCCGCGATCTTCGGCAGGTTGCCCATCCCGTTCTGCAGCGAGATGACGGCGGTGTCCTCACCGAGCAGGTGCGGCAGGTAGGCCTGTGCCGCCTGCTCGGTGCCGTACGACTTCACACAGAAGAGCACGACATCGCAGGGACCGACCTCACGAGCGTCGTCGGTCACAGCCACCTCGGCGAGGTGGAGGTCACCGAGCGTGCTTCGCAACCGCAACCCCTGGGTCCGGAGTGCCTCGCCGTGATCGCCGCGAGCGAGGAAGTACACGTCGTCTCCGGCCGCAGCGAGCCGCGCGCCGAAGTACCCCCCAACACCACCGGCGCCGATCACCGCGATGCGCATGGGGCCACTCCTGTCGACTCAGCTGGCGAAGAGCACCTCGGTACCGAGGTAGGGCTGGAGCTTCTCGGGGACCGCGACCGACCCATCCGCGCGTTGGTGTTGTTCGACCAGGGCGATGATCGCCCGCTGCACCGCCAGGGCGGTGCCGTTGAGCGTGTGCACCAGCAGGTTGTCGCCATCCGCCACACGGATGCGGGCCTTGAGCCGACGGGCCTGGTAGTCGGTGGTGTTCGAGCAGGACGTGATCTCGCGGTAGGCATCCTGGCCGGGCAGCCACGCCTCGAGGTCGTACTTGCGTGCCGCTGACGCGCCCAGGTCTCCGACGGGGATGTCCACGACCTGCGCGTGGATCTCCAAGCCCGCGAAGATCTCCTCCTCGATGCTGAGGATGCGTTCGTGCTCGGCGTCCGAGGCGTCGGGCGCGACGAACGAGAACAGCTCGAGCTTCTCGAACTGGTGCACGCGCAGGATGCCGCGGGTGTCCTTGCCGTGGGCGCCGGCCTCGCGCCGGAAACACGGCGAGTAGCCCACGTAGCGCAGCGGCAGATCGTCGGCGTCGAACACCTCGTCCATGTGCATCGCCGCCAACGGCACCTCAGCGGTACCGACGAGGTAGAACTCGTCGTCCGAGGTCGTGAAGATCTGCTGCTCGTCGGTCGGCAGGAACCCGGTGCCGTACATCGCTGCCTCGCGCACCAGCACGGGAGGGATCACGGGAACGTGCCCGTGACCCATCGCGATGTCCATCGCGTAGCGGACCAGCGCGAACTCCAGCAGGGCACCAGGACCCTTGAGGTAGGCGAAGCGGGCGCCGGAGACCTTCGCGCCACGCACCAGGTCGATCGCGTCACCGCGTTCGAGGAGCTCAACGTGGTCACGTGGAGCGAAGTCGAACTCGGGCTTGGTTCCGAAGGTCCGGAGCACGGTCCCGTCGCCCTCGACACCATCGGGCGCATCCGGGTGGGGCAGGTTCGGGATGCGTGCGCCGAACGCCGCATGCTCAGCCTCCG
>SKNK01000448.1 GCA_007120565.1 Nitriliruptoraceae bacterium
CCGACGCGCTTGGACTCGTAGTGGATGACGATGAACTGCGCGGTGAAGAACAGCACGGCCGGGATCGTGGCCGCTTGGATGATCTCCCAGAGCGACAGCCCGGTGAACTCGATCATGATGAAGGCACCGGCACCCATCACGGGTGGGGCGAGCTGGCCACCCGTGGAGGATGCGGCTTCCACAGCTCCCGCGAACTCGCCCTTGTAGCCCGATTTCTTCATCATCGGGATCGTGAAGGCACCGTTGCTGACCGTGTTCGCGATCGAGCTTCCCGTGATCGTCCCGGAGAACGCACTGGTCAACACGCCGACCTTGGCCGTTCCACCGATCATCCCCCCGGTCAGGCCGAAGGCCAGGTTCGTGAAGAAGCGCTCCATCCCGGTGCGTTGCAACAGGGCAGCGAAGATGATGAAGATGTAGATGAAGGTCGAGGACACCCGGATCGGTGTGCCGAAGATGGCCTCGGTCCCCAGGAACGAGGTCGCAACGATCCGGTGCACCGAGAAGCCAGCGTGCTGGAAGAAGTCGGGCATCTGCTGCCCGAAGTAGGCGTAGAGCAGTGCGGCGCCACCGAGGACAACCAGCGGCGTTCCGATGATCCGCTGGGTCGCGACGAGGACCAGCAGGACCCCGATGGTCGCCACCGCCAGGTCGAGGGGCTGCTCCATCGCAACCATCGTGCCGATCGCACGGTGGTTCATGGCCACGTAGAACCCTGCACCGAACCCGAGTCCGGCCAGCAGGAGGTCGGCGATCGGCATACCCATGAAGCCGATGGGCAGGTGGCGAGCGGCCTGGACCAGCACCAGCACGCCGACCGCTGGCCACACGATGTGCCCGTCGGCCGTGCCGGACACCAGCATCAGGCCGAGGGCGACGAAACCCAGGATGGTCAACGCCCAGCCTCGAAGAGCATCCTTCGCGCTCATCTCGGTCTTGCTCGGGTAGAGCAGGAAGATCAGGCCGAGACCGAAGCCGAGGTGGATGCTGCGCTGCTGGAGGCTCGGCAGCGTGCCGAACACCGCGGTGTACAGGTGGAACAAGCTGAAGGCGAGCCCCGTACCGAAGACCGCCCAGCGCCACAGCGCGCGCATGTCCTCGCGGGTACCGGTCTGCGCGTCCGCGAAGCCCACCTGCTCGAGCTCGAGCGCGCCCTCCGCGAGTTCACGGCGCAGTTCCTCGGGCAGCTCATCCGGGATATGGGTCCTCAGGTTCCTGAGGGACTCCTCACTGAGGTCGCCTTGGCCAGCCATCGCCGCAGCGTCGGGGTCGTTGCCCCGGGACCCACCCCGCTCATCGTCCCCATCTGGGGTCTGATCGCTCATCGACTCCATCCACCCATGGTCATCGCTGCCCGTCGAGGGATACCTCGATCCGGGCTCCCGCTCGCGCTACGTCTAGCAGACGCAGTTGCCCCCCGTCGGCGAAGATCATGACGTGATCTACGCCGGGACTACCGACCAGCAGCGGAAGACTGCCGATCGCGTAACTATCGTGAACGACCCGGTACCCATCGGCTTCCTCGATGTAGGTCGTCATCGAGTCACCGATGCGTTCCGGTCCTCTCGGCAGGTTGGCTCCGTGCTCGTCGAACCACAGTTCCTCGATGGCGACCGTGGTTGGATCGAGCACGGAGAAGGTCTCGACGACCCTCCGCCCCGTCACCGAGTGGACGTGTTCGAGGTCGAACCGTTCCCCAACCTCGACCGGACGCTCGTACAGGGACTGATCGCTCTCAAGGTCGTGGACGATCAGGCGTGGACCATCGCCCCCGCCCAACCACAACGTGAGCGTCAGAACGACCGCCCCGATGGTCGTGGCGGCGAGGAGCGCCACCACGACCATCCGGTTGCGTGCGGCCGGTCGCCCCGGGCGAGGCGGCGACCCAGAGGTCGTCGCCCCACCCGTGACCACGCGGTCGTCGATCACATCGCGCCTGCCTCCTCGTAGAAGCGCTCAGCTCCCGGGTGCAGCGGGATACCGGCGCGCCCGTCGAGGGCGGTGTCGAGCTGGATCTGACCACCGACGGCGTGAGCGTCGGCGATCTCTTCGTTCTGCTCGTACAGGATCCGTACGAGGTCGTAGGCCACGTCGTCATCGAGGTCAGCCGGGCCGTACAGCGTGGCCCAGTTGGTGGTCCAGGTGACGGTGTCGTCCTGACCCGGGTAGGTCCCAGGGTCGACCTCGAGCGCGGACAGGGTCTCATCGCCGTCGAGCAGGCCGTCGAGCAGGTCACCGGTGATCGACACGTAGGTCAGATCTGTGGCGGTCGCGACCTCTTCGATGCTTCCGGCTGGCAGGGCCAGGATGGCGAAGGCGGCATCGATACGTCCGTCACGGAGGCCGTCGGCAGCATCGCCGAAGGTGTCCGAGAACGCCTCGATGTCGTTGTCCGGATCGATACCGGCGGCCTCGAGGATCGTCCGTGCGGCGACCTCAGTGCCGCTACCCGGCGGGCCGATCGCGATCCGCATGCCGTCCATGTCCTCGACCGACTCGATGCCCGAGTCAGCGCGGGCGACGATCTGGGTCACCTCGCCGTAGATGTTGCCGACGAAGGCGAAGTCCTCCATCGCGCCGTCCTCTTCGAAGGCCCCGGTGCCGGCCATCGCGTCTGCGGCGACACCGTTCACGGCCATGATGAGGTCGACCTCGCCGGCCGCCAGCAGACGCAGGTTCTCCACCGACGCGCCACTCGCCTGCGTGCTCACGCGCACGCCGTCGGCCTCGCCGGTCCACACGCCGGCCATCGCGCCGCCGAGCGGGAAGTAGGTGCCGCCGGTCGAGCCCGTCGCCATCGTCAGCACCACCTCGTCCGGTGGGGCGACATCGTCGGCGACCTCCTCGTCGTCCGCCGGGCAGGCGGTGAGCACCAGCGCAGCCACTGCGAGCAGCGCGAACAGCTGCAGGTGCCGTGGTGCGCCCTTCTTCCACCTTCTCATGTCGCTCTCCTCGTGTACTTCGAGATCTCTCCCGTCGGACTTGCAGGACCAGGGGTCGTCCGCCTGCCGTGCAGCGCGGAACGACCGTTCGTAGCTCTCA
>SKNK01000375.1 GCA_007120565.1 Nitriliruptoraceae bacterium
CTGCGATCGCTGCAGCGACGCGCCCCGGCTGCTGCCGACCTGCGGACCGGCAGGGGCGGACGCGGTCTGTCTCCGGTGCGCCGAGGCCTTGGGCGATGACGGGTGGTGTGACGGCCACCTCGAAGAGGGCCGGAGCGCCCGACGTTGGGCGCGGCAACTCCCCGACGGGTGGGAGCAGGTCGTGACCCTATGGTGGGTAGCGACCGGCGAGCTACGCCTCGATCCCGCGACCTTCGAACCCGGATCCTGGGATCCGCGGGTCCGTGCCGCACTGGGCCACTGACCGGTGACGGCTCGGGTCGGTCGACGCAGCGGTCGGCCGGCGTTGGTGTTGGGGACCCGCAGCGCGATCGTCACCCAACGGGCACGCCCTCGTGAAGGAGCCACGCGCGGAGCGTCGCCACGTCGGCGAAGCGGTGTGACCGCACTCCGCAGCGACGTGCTGCCTCGACGTTGCCTTCCCGATCGTCGACGAACAGCACCTCGTCCGGGCGGCGACCGATCCTCTTCAGCAGCGCTTCGTAGAACCCGACATCGGGCTTACGAACGCCGAGGTGGCACGACGCGAACACGTGCTCGAAGTAGGGGTCGAGCAGCCGGCTCGCCAGGTCCTCGATCCAGATCGGGTAGTTGGAGGCGGTGACTCGCTCCACCACGCCCTCGAGGGTCGCCAGCAGCTCGGGCATGCCGTCGATCCACCGGGTGCCCTCGAGGCGGACGCGATGGAACTCGGCAGGATCGATGTCGATGCCGTCGTGACGGATCCGCTGCCAGTAGACGTCCTCGGTGATCTCGCCGCGCTCGAGCGACCGGTACAGATCGGGGTCCCGCTGGCGGAAGTAGCGCGAGGGCTCCATCCCCGTCGCGGCTCGGAGGGCCTCCCGGAAGGGGTCGTGGACCACCGTGTCCATCACGTCGAACGCCACGGTCCGGATCTGCGTTCGTGACACCTGGAGCCCTCCAACCTCGACATCTGCTCACGCTGGCTACCGTTGGACCGTAACCCTGGGAGGGACCATGGACCTACGTGACGCACTCGCGGCTCGCATCGACCGTCGGAGGGGCGACCTGGTCGCCCTGTCGCATGCGGTCCACACCGATGCAGAGATCGCCTACGAGGAGCACGCCTCATCCCGACGCGTCTCATCCGCCCTGGAAGCCGGAGGGTTCGCCGTCGAGACCGGCGTCTGCGACCTGCCCACCGCGTTCGTCGCGACCGCAGGCACGGGTCCGCTCCACCTCGGCATCTGCGCCGAGTACGACGCACTTCCCGGTATCGGCCACGCCTGCGGCCACAACATCATCGCCGCAGCCGCCGTCGGGGCAGGTCTCGCGCTGGCCGAGATCGCTGACGACCTCGGCATCACCGTGTCCGTGCTCGGGACCCCAGCCGAGGAGGGCGGAGGCGGCAAGATCCTCATGCTCGAACGCGGCGGCTTCGACGGGCTCAACGCGGCGATGATGGTGCATCCGGCGCCCCTGGAGTCGTCGACCTTCCCGTGTCTGGCCGTGCAACACCTCGAGGTCACCTACCGCGGAAGATCTGCCCACGCATCGGCCTACCCCCAACTGGGGATCAACGCCGCCGATGCCTTCACCGTCGCCCAGGTCGCCCTGGGTCTGCTTCGCCAGCACATCCACCCGACCGACCGGATACACGGCATCATCACCCACGGCGGGGATGCCCCGAACATCGTTCCGGAGTTGACGACCGGACGCTGGTCCATCCGGGCATCGACCCTCGCAGAGCTCGAGATCCTGATGCCGAAGGTCGAGCGCTGCTTCGAAGCGGGCGCGATCGCAACCGGGTGCGACGTGACCGTCGACCGCTCACGACCGCCCTACTCGGAGTTCCAGCCCGACCCGGACATGGTCTCCCTCTACGAGGGTGAGGCCACCGCCATCGGACGGAGCTTCGACCCGGTCGACGCGGTGAGCGAACTGTCCGGCTCAACGGACATGGCGAACGTCTCCCTGGCGATGCCGACGATCCACCCGATGCTTCGGATCGAAGCTGGCGGTGCCGTCAACCACCAGCCGGGCTTCACCGCCGCTTGCATCACCGCGGATGCCGACCGCGCCGTGCGGGATGGCGCCCTGGCGATGGCACGGACGGTGGTGGCCATCACCGAGAGCCCCGCCGTGCGCGACCGACTCCTCGCTACCAGCTACCGGGCGGATCCGTCGACGTCGCTCGCCTGACAGGGGCCGGGGGCGTTCCGTATCACGTTCGGCATCACGACGCGGGTTCGTCACCGAGAGTGGGGAAGGCGACCCGCCCTACCTCGGGCAGTTCGATGCCCAGGAAGCGTTGCCCCAGTTCCCGGAACCGTGCCGGATCGCCGGTCGTCAGCAGGCGGATCCGTCCGCCGTCGTCCCGTTCGTTGAGCCAGCCGGTCCGCTGGAGCAGATCGCGCGTCTCGAACGCGGTCTCGTCTGCGCTGGAGACCAACGTCACGTTGCGTCCGACCATCTCGGAGATCACCCGCCCGAGCAGCGGGAAGTGGGTGCAGCCGAGAACGAGCGTGTCGTCCCGTGAGGTCAGCAGCGGAGCGAGGCGCGCACGAACCGCTGCCTCTGCCTCCGCGCCCTCGGTGATCCCCTTCTCCACCAGTTCGACGAAGCCTGGGCAGGCGAGCGTCGTCAGGGACAACTCGATCCCCAACTCCTCGGCGGTCTGCTCGTACACACGACTGGACACGGTCACCGAGGTACCGATCACCACAGCCCGGTGGGTACGGGACACACTCGCGGCGGCACGTAGGCCCGGCCCGACGACACCGATCACCGGCACGTCGATCTGTTCGTGCAGTACGTCGAGAGCCGCGGCGGTCGCCGAGTTGCAGGCCACGACGATGAACTTGGCCTCCTGCTCCTGGAGGTAGCCCGCGATCGTCAGCGCGTACTCACGCAGTTCGTCGATCGAGCGGTCGCCGTAGGGGTAGCGCGCGGTGTCGCCGAGGTAGACCATGTCCTCCCCGGGCAACAGGTCGACGAGGGACTGCAGCACGGTCAAGCCACCGAGCCCACTGTC
>SKNK01000511.1 GCA_007120565.1 Nitriliruptoraceae bacterium
CCCTGTGGCGACCGGGCGACGGCGGGCGTCCCACGCCGACCTTCCGAGGAAGCGATCACGTGACCACCTCCGATCCCGCCTCCTCGTCGGCCACCGAGCTCCCGGCTGCCGGCCGCGATGGCAAGCAAGCGGAACTCGTCCAGGCCATGTTCGACCGGGTAGCGCCGAGGTACGACCTGGCGAACGCGGCCCTGTCCCTGGGGCAGGACGCGCACTGGAGGCGGGTGACGGCGATCGCTGCCCGCCCTGCGGATGCGCGTGTGCTGGATGTCGCGGCCGGGCCCGGCAACGTGGCCGTGGAGTTGCGGCGTCGAGGGGCCACGCACGTCACCGCGCTCGATCTGTCCTTCAACATGCTCGCCGAGGGTGCGCATCGAGGCCACGAGGGGATCACCTGGGTCAACGGGGACGCCATGCACCTGCCCTTCCCCGAGGCCAGCTTCGACGCGGTCACGATCTCCTTCGGCTTGCGTAACGTCCCGGACCCCGAGCACGTCCTGCGCGAGTTCTCCCGCGTCACGCGCCCCGGGGGCCGCGTGGTGGTCTGCGAGTTCGCCTCGCCGGTGTGGCCACCCTTCCGTCAGGTCTACCGCCGCTACCTCGTCGGTCTCCTGCCCCAGATGGCGCGCGTGGTCTCCTCCTCGGCACCGGCGTACCGCTACCTCGCCGACTCGATCCTCGCGTGGCCGGATCGCGCGGTGATCGCCGGTTGGATCGAAGCCGCCGGCTACCACGAGGTGCGGGTCAAGGATCTCGCGGGCGGTATCGTCGCGGTCCACCGGGGGTTCCGTATCTGACCAGGCGGGGCCAACGGTGCGCCGGGGCCAGCGCGGGACCCGTCGTCGGCGTACGACCGAGCCGGTAGACTTCCGCTCGTGAAAGGCTTCACGAGCGGCCCAGACCAAGCAGCCCGACCGCACCATGGGACCGTCGCCTGCCCGCCCCATCCCCGACCCCTCGAGGAGCGCCGATGAGTTCTGAACCGACGCTCGGGCCGGTCGAGCACGCCGATGTGGTCGTCGTCGGAGCAGGGCCTGGCGGTGCCGCGGCCGCGGCCCACCTCGCCGCTCGGGGGTACGACGTGATCGTCCTCGAGAAGGACCGCTTCCCGCGGGACAAGGTCTGTGGCGATGGCCTCACCCCGCGCGTGGTCAAGGAACTCCTGGACCTCGGCCTGACCGATGAGGCGAACGGGCGGGTCGACGGCTGGGCCACCCAGCGTGGCCTGCGCATCCACGGGGGCACGACGGCCATGGAGCTGCCGTGGCCAGAGCTGGATGACTGGCCCGGGTGGGGCGCGACCGCGACCCGCAAGGTGTTCGACGAGACCCTGGCTCGGCACGCGCAGTCGCGGGGAGCGGAGCTCTTCGAAGGTGTGGCGGCGACCGGTCCGGTGTGGCGCGATCAGACCGAGTCCCGGGTCGCCGGGGTGAGCTGGCGCGACGGCGACGGACGTGAGGGCCAGGTCCGCGCACCCGTCGTGGTCGCGGCGGACGGCGCTGGTGGCCCGCTTGCCAAGCACCTCGGGTCGCCTCGGCGTAGTGAACGCCCGATGGCGGTGGCCGCCCGGACCTACTACCGCTCACCGCGTGCCGATGACGACTGGATCAGCTCCTTCCTCGACCTCACCGACGCGCAGGGCAACCTCCTGTCGGGCTACGGGTGGGTGTTCCCCCTCGACGACGGCACGATCAACGTCGGCCTCGGGCTGTTGTCCACCTCCAAGGAGTTCCGCAGCGTCAGCTACCGCAAGCTGTTGAGCTCCTGGGCGACCGGCCTCGCCGACGAGTTCGGGACCACCGAGGCCAACCGCACCGACCGCGTCCGCTCCGGGCCCATCCCCATGGGCTTCAACCGGACACCGCTGCACCAGCGCGGGGTGTTGCTGGTCGGTGACTCCGGCGGGATGGTCAACCCCTTCAACGGCGAGGGCATCTCGTACGCGATGGAAGCTGCCGCTCTGGCCGCGGACGTCATCGATGGCGCGATGGCGACCAAGCGCACGAGCGACCTCGATCGCTACGACCAACTGCTGCGCCAACGGTGGGGTGGCTACTACACCCTCGGCAAGGTGTTCGCGGAGTTGGTCGGCAACCCCCAGGTCATGCACATCTGCACCACCTACGGCATGCCCTACCGCCCGCTGATGGAGCTGGTCTTCAAGTTGATGGCGCACCTCACCGACCGCTCGCCATCGGACACCAAGGACGTCATCGTCAACACCTTGCAACGTCTGGCGCCGGCCGCATGAGCCAGGCCGAACGTTCTCCCGCTGTGCCCCGCCGCTGCGACGAGCGGCACAACGCTCGCGCGCGCCTTGCGGCGAGTCGTACGACCCCCCTACCGTTCACCACTGTTCGACCGGCCGGCGCGAGGTTCCGATCGCCCGTCGCCACCCGGTTGACCACAACGTCCGCCCGCCGCACCTCCGTGCTGGCCTGAGACAAGGACCGCGACACCGTGGCCGAGTACCTGCCGATCCTGCTGCTGTTCGGGCTGGCGACGCTGTTCGCGGTGGGCTCGGTCGGCATCAGCAGCCTCGTGGGGCCACGGGTGCCCAACCCCACCAAGCTCGGTGCCTACGAGTGTGGGAACGAACCCCTCGCACGGGTTCGTGAGACCCGGTTCCCCGTCAAGTTCTACATGGTGGCCATGCTCTTCCTCGTGTTCGACATCGAGGCGGTGTTCATCTACCCCTGGGCGGTCGTGTTCCGCGAGCTCGGGTGGTTCGGCCTGGGACAGATGACGTTGTTCATCTCGATCCTCGGCGTCGCCTTCATCTACGAGATCGGCCGAGGAGGGCTCGAGTGGGACTAGAGAGCAAGCTTCCCAACGGCATCTTGTTGACCAACGTCGAGAAGATGGTCAACTACAGCCGCTCGGTCTCGTTGTGGCCGGCGACCTTCGGGCTCGCCTGCTGCGCGATCGAGATGATGGCGACCGGCGGGCCGCGTCACGACATGTCGCGGTTCGGTATGGAGGTGTTCCGCGCCTCTCCCCGGCAGGCCGACCTGATGATCGTCGCGGGCCGG
>SKNK01000222.1 GCA_007120565.1 Nitriliruptoraceae bacterium
CCGCGACGCCGAGGTGGAGACGCTCGAAGCGATCGACGGCATCGGCCCGAAGATCGCGGCGGCGGTGCACTCGTGGTTCTCGACCCCGCGTAACTCGCAGCTCGTGCAGGAACTGATCGACCTCGGCATCACCACCGAGTCGCCGACCTTCGCGGAAGCTGCCGGCGACGCGAATGGCGCCGCGAGCCTCCTGGAGGGCTGGACCGTCGTGGTCACCGGAACCCTCGAGGGCTTCACCCGCGACGAGGCCAAGGAGGCGCTCGAGTCCCGAGGTGCCAAGGTCACCGGCAGCGTGTCCAGCAAGACCTCCGCCGTCGTGGTGGGGGAGAGCCCAGGGTCCAAGCGCGACAAGGCCGAGCAGCTGGGTGTCCCGATCGTCGACGAGGATGCCTTCCGCCACCTCCTCGACACGGGTGAGCTGCCGTCCTGACCCGCTTCGACCCCGCCCGCTACCCCGGCCAGCGACCGGACGGGCCCGTGCTGGTCTTCGACGACGAGGTGGTGTCGCTCGACCTCGGCGGCCCGCCGGACGCCCCACTGCGACCGGCGGTCCGGGCGCGTGGCTCGTCGGTGCCGGTGCTCAGGCCCGGAGCCACCCGGTTCGTCGTCGCGTACGGCTCCAACGCCTCGCCGCTCCGGCTCAGGGACAAGGATCTCACCGGGCAGGGGGCCGTGCTGTTGCCGGCCCGTGTGCGTGGTTGGGTCGCCGCCTTCGAGGCGCGCCGCACCGGGTACGGCGCGGTGCCGCTGACCCTGGTCCCGTCGCCGGGCGCGATCACCGACACGTGGGTGCTCGGGCTGCCACCGGAGCTCCTCCCGCGGCTCGATCGCAGCGAGGGGCGCGTCCCAGGGGGACCACCGGTCGAGCGCGAGCCCGACGACGCCGACCACCGTCGTGCTCCGCCGGGGACCTACCAACTCGGCCGGGTCGGCGACGTCGAGGTAGCCGACCACTTCCTGCTCCCCGATGCGCTGGCCTACCTGCCCGGGCCGTGGACGCAGGTCCAGGTCGTGGGCGACAGCTGGCGGACGTGGCCCGAGCACGACCAGGCCGCAGCGGCGGCGCACGTCGATGGTGGCGGTGAAGCACGGCCAGCCCCTCCCGTCGGGGACCCGGTCCTGGGGGACTGGCCGGAGACCCCGCTGCTACCTCGACGTTGACGCCAGTCCACGACGTGCTTCGCGGACGGCCACGGTGTTGTGGTCCGGATGCCGATCGAGGAACGCCTCGACCGCGGCTGGGTCGAGCCGGGCGATGTCACGAAGTGCCCAACCGACGGCCTTCGCGACGAAGAACCCCTGGTTCGACCAGTGCCGGTCACAGAGGTCGAGCACACGGGGGATGTCGGTGTCATCCTTCCAGCCGCGTTGGTGCTGGATCGCTGCCCGGATCAGCCAGATGTCCTCTGAGGCCGACCAACGATCCACGACCGCGGCCGCCCCTGGCCGGCGGCACAGGGGGCTGACGGCTGCGGAGCCGAACCCGTCGACGGTGTCCCACCAGGGCTTGGTCGTCAGCAGGACCTCGATGTGATCGGTGAGGAATCGGTCATCGGCGGCGTCGAGGTAGCGGCCGATCAGGTCGTAGGCCGCGTAGTGGAACTCGCGTTCGTCCAGGTGCATGAGCCGGCGGGCGGCCGTGCCGAGCTCATCGCTCGCCGGCGCGGGCAGGCCCTTCCAGGCGCGACGGAGGAGGTGGCGGCGTGGTCCGGCCTGGATGCCGAGGAACGGCGCGACGTGCTTCATGTACGCGGCCATCGGCTCGGCCCGGCTCGGGTCGGCGCCGCCTGCGAGTGCGGCAACAGCGCGGTCGACGACCGTCTGCGACCACCGGTCGCCACTCACGGTCGGAGCATGGCCGGGTGGAGTCGATGGGCGGTGCCTGGCCGGTAGCGCTTCGCCGGGCGGCCACCCTCGGGTCCCGGTGGCGCGAGTCCTTCGGCCTCGACAACGAAGTCGGCCGTTGAGACGACCTTGCGGCGGAAGTTGGCCGGGTCGAGCGCCACCCCCCAGACCGCCTCGTAGACCCTGCGGAGCTCGCCGAGGGTGAACGGAGGCTCGACGAAGGCCGTCGCCAGTGCGGTGTACTCGAGCTTCGACCGCGCCCGTTCGACCGCGTCGTGGATGATCCGGTCGTGGTCGTAGGCGAGTTCGGGCCCGCGCTCGGTGCCGATGTCGCTGACGTTCCAGAACCTCGCGCGCTTGTGGTCGACCGGGTCCTCGCTGGTCGGTGTGAGGGCGAGGTACGCGACGGAGACGACCCGCCCTCCCGGGTCCCGCGTGAGGTCGCCGTAGGTCCGCAGTTGCTGGAGGTGGGCATCGGGAGCCTGGATCGACGCCAACTCGTCCAGCGCCCGGTGCGCCGTGGCGTCCAGGCCCTCGTCGTCGCGGACCCGCCGGCCGGGTAGCGCCCATCGTCCGGCCACCGCCGGTGCGTCGGGTTCGACGAGCAGCAGTTGCAGACGCTCGTCGCGGATCGTCAGGAGCGCGACATCGACGGCGACCGCGCAGGTGGAGACGGCAGCGGCGCTCACGGCAGGATCGTCACCCCGGCGTCGCGCATCTCCTGCACGGCGCGCTCGTCGTCGCCGGGTTCGAGGTTGACGAACCTCGTCGTTGCGGCAGGCAGGGTCACCTCGTAGCCGAGCTTCCGGGCGTCCAGGGCGGTCTCCTTCACGCAGACGTCGCCAGCCAGACCGGTGACCACCACGTGCTCGACCCCCGCGTCCGCGAGCATCGAGCCCAGTTCCGTCGCCTCCTCGTCACCGCTGACGGGGTCACGGACGGAGAACCCGGAGTAGCCGTCCCCGCCGTCGACGCCCTTCTTGACGATCGGCCCTTCGACCTGCAGGTCGGGATGGAGTTCGGCCCCCCAGGTGTCGCGCACGCAGTGGACGGGCCAGGTGCCGCCGTCCTTCTCGAAGTGCGGGGTCTCCGGGGGATGCCAATCCTGGGTGTAGACCACGAGAGAGCCCGCTTGCTTGGCGGAGCCGATGTGCGTGTTGATCAACGGCACGAC
>SKNK01000029.1 GCA_007120565.1 Nitriliruptoraceae bacterium
GTGAGCACCGTGGTCGCCCGCAGCTCCGATGGGGTTGTCTCCGGCACCTGAGCCCAACGGCCGGGGGCAACGTGGTCGGTCAGCACCTCGAGTGCGGCGAGCTTGGCCTCCTCCTCGGCGACCAGCGTTGCCGTGCCGTGGACGACCACGCTGCGGTAGTTCGCCGAGTGGTTGAACGCCCGCGGTGCCAGCACCACGCCATCGAGCAGGGTCACGGTGACACACACCGGCAGGCCTTCGGCTCCGGCACGCATCGTCCGGGCGGCAGCGGAACCGTGCAGGATGAGGTGGTCGCCGTCGCGGCCATACAGGGTCGGGAGCACGACCGGCCGGTCGTCCTGGACGACACCGAGGTGGCAGACCAGCCCGGCGTCGAGGATGTCGAGGATCACGTCGCGGTCGCGGGTACCGCGTTCGGGATGCCGGTGGACCTGGAGCAGTTCTTCACGGACGATGGACATGATGGTTCCCTACCGTTGATCCTGTCGCCGCCCCTACGAGCCCGACCAGCGACGCCTGGTCGCGAGCACCTGACCCGAGGAGTTGCATCTGTTACAGTACAGTTATGACTTCTGAACCCGTACAGTACCGCATCGAGGGCTCCGATGCGGCGTCCGTGGCGCGCTCGATCGAGCGCGGCGTGACCAGCGGCCAACTGCAGCCCGGAGAGGCGGTCCCCTCGGTCCGGGCACTGGCCCGGGAGCTGGCCATCTCCCCCAGCACCGTCGCCTCTGCCTACCGCGACCTCCGGCAACGTGGGTACCTGATAAGTCGTGACCGTTCCGCCACGGTGGTCGCACACGGGCGACCGCTGACCTACCGGCTCGCCCCGGAGATCCCGTCCGGTGCGGTCAACCTGGCCAGCGGGAACCCCGATCCGGCGATGCTCCCAGACCTCGGTCCCGCCCTGGCGGCCGTTGGGCCTGTCCACCGCCTCTACGGCGAGGACCCCGAGGTGGACCACCTCCTGGACCTGGCGCGCAAGGACCTGGCCGCCGACGGGATCCCGACGGACCACCTCGCGGTCGTTGGTGGTGCCCTCGACGGCATCGAACGGGTGCTGCAGGTCCACAACCGGGTAGGTGACCCGGTCGCCGTCGAGGATCCGTGCTACATCGGCAGCCTCGACCTGGTCCGCACCATGGGGTTCGAGCCGGTCCCCGTCGCCATCGATGACCAGGGCATGGAGGTCGACGCCCTGGCTGCGGCCCTCGAGCGAGGGGTACGCACCGTCGTCCTCGTCCCCCGCGCCCAGAACCCCCGGGGATCGGCGCTGAGCGAAGGGCGGGCGGCCGACCTGCGCGAACTCCTCGATGACCACCCGGAGGTGATGGTCATCGAGGACGACCACGCGAGTTGGGTCAGTGGCGCACCTCACCACCAGGTGATCGGCGATCGGGAGCACTGGGCGGTGGTCCGCTCGGTCGCCAAGTCCCTGGGTCCGGACCTGCGCGTCGCGCTGCTCACCGGCGACGAGGACACCGTCATGCGCGTCGCGGCGCGCCAGCGGCTCGGCACCGGGTGGGTCAGCCACCTGCTCCAACACCTGGCGGCGAACGTGTGGCAACGGGCGATCGACGACGGCACCCTTGCACGCGCAGCCACGACGTACACGGAGCGTCGGGACGCGGTGATCGGGGCTCTCGCGACCGAGGGCATCATGGCCCACGGTGTCAGCGGTATGAACGTCTGGATCCCCGTCAGCGAAGAGGTCCCCGTGGTGCAGGGCCTCGCCGCGCTGGGATGGGCCGTGCAGGCCGGGGAGCCCTTCCGGATCGGCGCACCACCGGCGATCCGAGCCTCGGTCTCCGCACTTGCTGTCGAGCAGGCCACAGGATTCGCTGCGGATCTCGCCAGCGTGCTGGGGCACCGGCTCGGGACCCGCCGTGGCTGATCCGGTGCAACCCGCCCCCTGCCGCCCGCGCCGGAAGTAGGCTCTGCCGCCATGGACGCTGGACAACGCGCTGCTGGTGAAGCCCCCGCCGGCGAGGACCCCATCGCAGATGACGCCACGCGTGAGGTCCCCCTCGCTGAGGGAGAACGAGCTCTGGGCATCCACGCCACCGCGCGCGGGTTCGATCAGGTCGCGGACGTCTACGAGCGTTCGCGTCCCGGCTACCCGGACGAGGCCCGTACGGCGGTCCTCGCGCGGCTCGGTGTCGGCCCTGGCCGTCGCATCCTCGACCTTGGAGCCGGAACGGGAAAGCTCACCATCCCCCTGCTCTCTGCCGGAGCACACGTCACCGCCGTCGAGCCGATGCCGACCATGCACGAGCAGCTGCTCCGGCAGGTCCCGAGCGAACTCCACGGGCACCTCGACATCATCGAGAGTTCCGCGGAGTCGCTCCCTTTCGACGACGCCAGCTTCCACGGCGCAACGGCGGCCCAAGCCTTCCACTGGTTCGATGCGGTACCTGCCTTGACCGAACTCCACCGTGTACTCGAGCCCGGGAGCTGGTTCGCGGTGGTGCACAACCGGCGGGATCTCACCACCGGACCCCAAGCAGCGCTCGAGGACCTCATGCGCCCGCACCGGGCGGACACCCCGTCGTGGGTGGACGCCTCCTGGAGCGACGTGCTCGATGCCCCACCTGGGTTCGCGCCCGCGGAACTGTTGACCTTCCCCCACGCGCAACGGCTCGACGCTGAAGGCTTCGTCGGCCGTGTCGCCTCGGTGTCCTTCGTGGCCAAGCTCCCGGAGCCGAGCAACCGCGAGGTGCTGGAAGCCGCCCGCATGCTGTTCACCATGCTCGAGAAGGACGGCACGGTCGACCTCGAGTACGTGACCGAGGTGCGCCTGCTCCACCGCCTCGAGCGATGACCCGCCGCGACCGGAGCGTGGAGGAAGTCAAGGCCAGCGCGGCCGATGACTCGACGCCTGACGCTGCACCCGAGAACCTCCAGCTCGACGTCGAGGTGGAGAAGCTCCAGGAAGGTCTGCGCCACTACCACAGCCGCGCAGGAGCCCAGGACGACCGTCCGGGATGGCAAGCAGCAACCGCATTGGTTGTCGCAC
>SKNK01000360.1 GCA_007120565.1 Nitriliruptoraceae bacterium
CGCCGGACAGGGCAGGGCGGATCCGGTGGCGGCCGTGATGAGCCTCGGTCAACTCCTGGACTTCCTCGGCGAGCAGGGTGCGGCACGTCGGATCGACCGGGCCGTCGGCAGGCTGCTCGAGGAACGGGCGGGCAAGCTCCGCGAGGAGGCTGAGGTCCTCGCCGATACCGCGTGGCGGACCGCAGCGAGCGTTGGGGTGTCGCCCGGGCCCGGCCAGGTCGCCGCAGCTGGGCAAGCCGTTGAGCCGGAGCGGCCGGGGGACAGCACGGCCTCCGAGAACCGCGACCCGTCGGGTGACGCGACCTCCGGGGCGGAGGCTCCTCCGTCTGACGGTCCCGACGGTGGGTTCGCCCGCCCGGGTGAGCTGCTTGAGCGTGGCCCGGATCGTGTCTGGCGGATCGCGCCGTTCTCTGGCGACGGCGAACGTCTGGGGCGCCTCGACGCTGGCCCTTGGGCGTCCTTCCGGGGGGACATCGTCACGCTGAGCGAGCGGCTACGCGCCCTGTTGCGCGACGGGTATCGCGTGATCGTCTCCGTGGATGCCGAGGGTCCCGCGCGCCGCGTGGCTGACGTCCTTGCCGATCAGGGGGTGCCGGGGCAGGTCGTGGCGCACCTGGAGGCCGACGGTGCGGGGTCTCGGGTCGAGATCACGGTCAACAAGCTGCGGGCAGGCTTCGTCAGTGACCACCTCGAGTTGGCGGTGCTCGGGACGTGGGATGTGTTCGGTCCACGTCGTCGTCGAGCGAGCCGTCGCCTCGGTACCCGGACGACCGCTGCGGACGCGGTGCTCCAGCTCGACCTCGGTGATGCGGTGGTGCACCGCACCCACGGGGTCGGCCGCTACCGCGGGATGGTGACCCGCGAGTTCCCCGGCCTCGACGGGCGGACAGCCAAACGCGACTACGTCCTGGTCGAGTACGCGGATGGAGACACGCTGTACGTGCCCTCGGACCAGGTGGACGCGATCGCCCGCTACCAAGGCGGCGAGACCCCATCGGTCATGAGCCTCGGTGGCGCCCAGTGGGAGCGCGCCAAGAACCGGGTGCGCAAGGCGGTCCGCGACATCGCTGCGGACCTGATCCGTCTCTACACCGCCAGGATGCATGCGCAAGGGCATGCGTTCACCCCGGATGGGACCATGCAGGCGGAGCTCGAGGATGCCTTCGCGCATGTCGAGACCACCGATCAACTCACGGTCTCCGATGAGATCAAGCAGGATATGGAGGCCCCGCTACCGATGGACCGGCTGCTCGCCGGCGACGTGGGCTTCGGCAAGACCGAGGTCGCGATCCGTGCCGCCGGTAAGGCGGTCTTCGACGGCAAGCAGGTCGCCGTGTTGGTCCCGACCACGATCCTGGCCCAACAGCACCTCGAGACCTTCCGTGAGCGGTTCTCCGGGTTCCCGGTCGAGGTCGAGGAGCTGTCGCGGTTCGTGACCGACAAGGACAAGCGCCGGGTTCTGGACGGTCTGGCGGCCGGCACGGTCGACATCGTCGTGGGTACCCACGCGCTGCTCTCCAAGCGCGTGGAGTGGAAGGACCTCGGACTGGTCATCGTCGACGAGGAGCAGCGTTTCGGTGTCTCTCAGAAGGAGCGGTTGAAGGAGCTGCGCACCTCGGTGGACGTGCTGTCGATGTCGGCCACACCCATCCCGCGGACGCTGGAGATGGCGGTGTCCGGGATCCGCGACCTGTCGGTGATCGAGACGCCGCCGGAGGACCGCCAGCCGGTGATGACCTCGGTGCAGCCCTACGACGAGGCCCAGGTCGCGCTCGCGATCCGGCGTGAACTCCTCCGGGATGGCCAGGTGTTCTACGTGCACAACCAGGTCAGCTCGATCCATCGGGTCGCGGCGGGCCTCGCCGAGCTGGTGCCAAACGCTCGGGTCGAGGTCGCCCACGGGCAGATGGACGAGCGTCAACTCGAACGCATCATGGTTCGTTTCTGGGAGCGGGAGTTCGATGTCCTGGTCTGCACCACGATCATCGAGTCGGGTCTGGACGTGGCGAACGCGAACACCCTGATCATCGAACGGGCGGACCTCTTGGGTCTCGGCCAACTCCACCAACTTCGCGGGCGGGTGGGTCGCTCCTCCGAGCGGGGCTACGCCTACTTCCTGTTCCCCGCCGGGGCGTCGGTCACCGAGCCGGCCTACGAGCGACTCAAGACGATCGCGGAACACTCCCGGTTGGGGTCGGGGCTGGCGATCGCGATGCGGGACCTCGAGATCCGCGGCGCCGGCAACGTCGTCGGCGCGGAGCAGTCCGGGCACGTGGCCGCCGTGGGGTTCGACATGTACTCGCAGCTGCTCAAGGAGGAGGTCGCGAGTTTCACGGGCGAGCCAGTGGAACAGCAGGTCGAGATCCGGTTCGAGTTGCCGGTCGACGCCCACCTGCCTCACGACTACGTCGAGGACGCTGCGCAGAGGCTCGAGCTGTACAAGCGCATCTCGGCGGTGCGGGACGCCGCTGGTATCAAGGACGTCCGGGAGGAGCTCACCGATCGCTTCGGGCCCCTCCCTGAACCGGCGGAACGGTTGGTCACGATCGCGGCGCTCAAGGCGGCACTCCGGCGCTGGGGCGTCACCGAGGTGACGTTGACGCCCAAGGACCAGCTGCGGGTCGCGCCGGTGGACCTCAAGGACTCACAGCTGGTACGCGTCGAACGGAAGCACCCGAAGGCGGTCGTCAAGCGAGACCAGCAGGTGCTGCTCATCCCGCTGCCTCGGCCCCGGCCGGACGACCTGGTCGGATGGGCGGCAGGGATCCTGCGCGAACTGTTCGCCGCTCCGCCAAGAGGCTGATGCCTGCGTAGGGCGTGCGCAGGCGGCTAGGGGTCTTGACAGGGCCACGTTCATCGGCTCGCCTACCGTCTGGTAGCCATCGGCGGGTATGGGGTCCGGTGGGCGCCAAGGGTTACGATGCGTACTGCGCACGAGCAAGGGGCTGTGGCCAAGGGGTAGTTCGCAAGGCCAAGGGGTAAGCGTTGGTGCCACCGGCGGTGGTGTCGACACGTCTAGGAGTGCGATCATGTCTGAAGTGAAGGCGAAGAAGCCGTTCGGGACCGCGGTCGGCTTGGTGACACGCACCATGCCGTTCCTGTTCCTCAACCTCGTCGTCTACGGGATCTTCTTCGTCGGCACGGTGATCTGGCTGGCTGCGTTCGGGGGTCTGGCCTACCTGTTCGCGGAACGGGTTCCGTTGCTGGCGATCATCTCGTTCATCATCGGTATCGCGGCGCCATGGCCGCTGCTGCGGCTCGCCCGCCGCTACATCCTGTACCTGGTGCAGGGGGCACACATCGCGGTGGCCACGAAGCTGTTGCTCGTTGGTGAGCTGCCGGATGGCAAGGGACAGGTGGAGTACGGGCGCACCGTCGTGAAGCAGCTGTTCCGCGACGTGAGCGTGCTGTTCCTGATCGATCGGCTGGTCGATGGGACCGTGAAGATGTTCACCCGCAGGTTCGTGCGGATCGTGGACATGCTGCCCCTTGGCGGGGCGGTCTCCAGCCTCGCGCGGATCGGCGCGACGATCATCAACCGGTCGCTGTCCTACGTCGACGAGGCGATCCTGTCCTACGCCATCGCCAAGGACCAGCCCAACGTCTGGCGAAGTGGCCGACACGGGCTGATCCTCTACGCCCAGGCCTACAAGCCGATCCTCAAGACCGCGGTGAAGATCTGGCTGCTCGGCCGGCTGTTCTGGATCGTCGCGCTGTTGATCTTCGGGGTTCCCGGCATCCTGCTCACGCTCATGATCGTGCCGGAGACCGAAGGACTGCAGTTCCTGCTGCAACTCATGGTGGTCATCGGTGCCTTGCTGCTCGCCTCGCTGATGGAACGTGCGATCTTCGAACCCTTCGCCGCCATCTACACCCTGACCGCCTTCCACCGCACGATCGACGGGTTGGAGGTCAATGCCGTCTGGGATCGCCGCCTACAGGAGGTCTCCAAGAAGTTCCGGGAGCTGGTCGGCAAGGCCCAAGGGTTCGACCAGGAGGTCGACCCACTCGACACCGTCGAGGTCCCACCACAGGCCATCCAGGGCGGGAACGGTGCGGCTCCGCAAGGTGCGGCTCCGGCGGCAGCCCCAGCGCAGCAACCTGCTCCGCAGAGCGGCGGTGGCCTCGCGGGTCTCACCCGCGGGGGAGCCCGTGGAGGCATCGGCGGCATGCTTGGCGGGATGCTCTCCCAGGCTGCCAGTGGCGGCCAACAGCAACAGTCGCCTGCACAGCAGCAGCCGCCTGCGCAGCAACAGCCCGATCCGCAGTACGCCCCGCCGCAGCAGGACGCACAGCAGCCCGCGCCACAGCAGGCACCACCCCCGCAGCCGGGGCCACCTCCTCGCAACCAGGACCAACCACCCCAGGGCCCACCCGCCTGAGCTGACAGAGTCCGCGGATGGGCGATCCTTCGGCGAACCAGGAGCCCGCGCCACGACCGGCGCGGGCTCCTGAGGGTTCGCCAGACGTGGCCGCCACGATCACGACCCCTCGCCTGCTGCTGTCTCCCCTGCAGGTCTCTGATGCCAGCGAGATGGAGCCTGTGCTCGCCGCGGGTGAGCTCTACCACTTCACCGGCGGCTCACCCCCGAGTCGCGAGGAGCTGGAGCGGCGCTTCGCGGCGCAGGTTGCCGGCTCGCCGAACCAGGGGGAGACGTGGCACAACTGGATCATCCGCCTGCTCGACGGTGGATCAGTTGTCGGTTTCGTCCAGGCCACCATCACGGACGAGGCAGCCGAGATCGCCTGGCTCGTCGGGGTCCCCTGGCAACGGCGAGGGATCGCCACGGAGGCCACGACTGCGCTGTGCGACTGGCTCCGCTCTCAAGGGGTCAGGTCGGTCACCGCGCACATCCACCCCGACCACGCAGCGTCAGCTCGGGTCGCAGGCGCCGCAGGACTTCAGCCAACCGGCGAGGTCGATGACGATGGCGAACAGGTCTGGTCGAGTCCGTCCTGACCAGCCCGGATCCGACCGGCGTCCTCTGAGCCATCTACACACCGGGTGTTCTCGACAGGCGCCTCGTCGAGTGGCGACCTAGGCATCCTCGAGATCCTCGAGTTCGGTGCCCAAGGTCTCAGGGAGCCAGACGAACCCGATAGCGATGACCGCGACGGCGACGCCGACCGTGATCGACGCCGAGGCGAACCCCCCGGTTGCGTCCGCGAGCACCCCGAAGCACAACAGACCGAGCGATGCGCCCAGCACACCGGCCACCGTCTCCCAACCGGCAACCGTCGCTCGGATCCGTGTGGGTACCAGCTCGGCAGCCAGGGCGCCGGTGGGAGGTGCGAACGCACTGCTCGTCGCCAGGGCCAGCAGGTAGCCGACGGACAGGTTGACGATGTCGCCGGCGTACGCCAAGGCCACGGCCCCACCTGTTGCGGCCATCGCGATCGCGGCCGTGATCCGTCGACCGAGGCGGTCCGCTCCCCAACGACCGATGAGGATCCCGACCAGACCGGCCGGGCCTGCGGCCAGCACCAACGTCGACAGGTACAGCGGGGTTGCGCCGAGGACCTGCTCGCCGTAGACGAACAGCAGCGTGAAGCCGGGCCCGGTTGCCAAGGTCAGGCTCCCGGTCAAGAGGGCGAGGAGCGTGACACGCCCGACGTACTGTCGCGGGATCTTGCCAGGAAGCCCGGCTGCGGCTCGATGGCCGGAAGCGATCGCCGGCTCACGGATCCGTCGGGCGAGCAGCGGGAGCAGCACCAACGGGATCGCGGCGAACGCCATCACGATCCGCCAGTCGGGCTCGCCGGGGAGCAAGCCACGGCCGACCGCGATGATCCCCGAGCCGAGGCCGTAGGCCGCGGCGATCAGCGCCAGGGAAGCGGAGCGGTCGCGGGCCCGGGCCTCCTCGGCGGCGATCACCCCGGCCAGAGCGTTGACCGCCGACAGCGCCGGCCGCGCCAGCGCGACGAGGGCAACGTAGAACCAGAAGGTGGGTGCCAAGGCCGACACCGCGGACAGCGTCAGGCCGATCGCGGCGATGGTCAGCAGCACCGATCGCCGACCGAACCGGTCTGCTTGCGCGGCGATGGGCAGACCGCCAAGCGACGCGAGCCGGATCAACGACAACGCGATCCCCAGGGTGGTCACCGGCAGGCCGACCTGCGCCAACGCCTCGTCGCCGACGGTCGGCTCTCCGAACTCGGCAGCGACGGTGCCGATCACGGTCGTGACCGAGAACTGCCCGATGCCCGCACCGATGGACAGGACGGAGACCATCAGCACCGGAGCCGTCAACCAGGCGGGACGTCGGGAGTCACCCCCTCCGGCCACCTCGTCTCCTTCGTGTGTCGGTCCCGATCTTGCGGCCAGACGGTAGCGCTCAGTCCCCGCGCAACCGCTTCGGAGGGTCCTGTGCCTCCCCGGTAGGGTCCCGTCCCATGCGACTGATCAGCTGGAACGTCAACTCCATCCGGGCACGCCTGCCACGCGTGCTCGAACTGCTCGATCACCACCGGCCGGATGTGGTCTGTGTCCAGGAGACGAAGGTGGCCGCCGAGGCCTTCCCCCACGAGGCGATCGGTGAGGTCGGCTACCGGGCCATCGAACACTCCGAGGGCCGCTGGAACGGCGTCGCCCTACTGGTCCCCAGCGACGTCGAGGTAGCCGAACCTCTGGGCGGGCTGCCCGGCGAGCCAGATCCGGCGGAAGCTCGTTGGATCGAAGCGTCGATCGCCGGCGTCCGCGTCATCAGTGTCTACGTACCGAACGGTCGCGAGCCGTCCCACCCGATGTTCGCGGTCAAGCTCCGATTCCTCGAGGCTGCCCGTGAGCGTCTCCACGAGCTGGCGCGCTCCGGCCCCACCGTGCTCGCCGGCGACCTCAACGTGGCCCTGGAGGATCGCGATGTCTGGGACATCGCGGCCTTCGTCGACGCCACGCACGTCACGCCGGAGGAACGTGCGGGCCTCTCCGCCCTCCTCGAGGGTGGGTTCCAGGACGCGTTCCGTGAGGTCGCGCCCGACGACGAGGGCTTCACCTGGTGGGACTACCGGATGGGCGCCTTCCGTCGCGGCATGGGGATGCGGATCGACTACGCCCTGGCGAGTCGGGAGCTGCAGGTGCGGTCGGCCCACGTCGACACGGTGTTCCGCCGCAACAACGACCAGGGTGACAAGCCCTCCGATCACGCGCCGCTGGTCGTGGAGCTCGAACTCCCGTAGCTGAGCCACCGCGCTCGACGCAGCACGTGTCATGACCCGGGTGCGGTCACAGTTCGGTTGCGGGCGGGATCGGGTCGACCGGCGGACGGGGGAGCAGTGGCTGGAACAGCCGGCCCCGCTCGACCCAGACGATCAGCAGTGCCGCGATCGCCCCGAGTCCGAGGAACCCGCTGGCCAGGGGCAGCACCGTCCCGGCGAACGCCTGGTCGATGAGCGCTCCGAGTCCAGCGCCGATCGCGATCTGCGCAGCTCCCAGCAGCGACGAGGCGGTGCCCGCGATCGGCGCCATGTTGACCATCGCCACGGTGTTCAGGTTCGGGATCAACAGTCCGTGGCTGGCCAGCACCGGCGCCACGGTCAGAACGAAGATCCACACGGGTGGTCGGCCCCCCGTGGCCAGGCCAACGCCGAGGAAGATCGTGGCGAAGCCGAGGTAGCTCACCAGGACCCCGTGGGCGAGGCGACGCGTTCCGATCCTGCCCACGATGCGAGCGTTCAGCAGCATCGCGCCACCCATCACCGCGGCCAACGTCGCGAAGATGTACGGGAAGAGATCGGCGCGCCCGAGCGCCTCGCCGATGATGATCTCCGAGCTGGCCAGGTACGACAGGAACGCGCCGGACACCGCCGTCATGGCCAGTCCGTAGCCGACGGCCTGGCGGTCGGAGACCACGACCCGTGCCGCCGTCGCGATCCGGCGGAACCGCAGCTCGAGTTGATGTTCTGGCGCCAGTGACTCGGGGAGGCGGATGATGGCCCACATCGCGACGGTCAGTGCGCTGATCACACAGACACCGAACACCCAGCGCCACGACGCCACGGACACGATCGCGGCTCCGATGAGTGGTGCGATGATCGGAACCAGGATGAAGACCGCCATGATCAACGACATCGCCCGCGACATCCGCTCACCCTCGTAGGTGTCGCGGACCATCGCGATGGTGATCACGCGGGGCCCCGCAGCGCCGAAGCCCCAGATGAACCGGCTCACGATGAGCACGGCGAGGCTCGGTGATGCTGCTGATGCCAATGCGCCAGCGAGGTAGATGCTGTAGCCGACGAACAGGGCGCGGCGTCGTCCGAACCGATCGGCGGCAGGGCCGTAGGCGAGTTGTCCGACGGCTAGTCCGGCGAAGTAGGCGGTCAGCAGCGTGGCGACCGCCGTGGAATCCGACGGCAGACCGAAGTCTGCTCGGATCGCGCCGAGCGCCGGGAGCATGATGTCGACGCCCATGGCGGTGAGGCCCATCGACAGCGCCAGCAGGGTGGTGAACTCGACAGGCGACGGCGCTCGCCGCACGCGGGCCGTCACCGCAACGCCACGGTCTGCGGCATCGAGGGCGGCCTGTCGCCGAGGGCGAAGCAGGGCACGGCGCTTCCTTCGGGTGCAGGGAGAGCGCACGCTACTTCAGGATCTGCCGGGTCATGTCCGGTGGCTCGCTAGCGTCCCGCTCTCTCGTCCGAACGTCCTCTGCTCCCTCGCGGTCTGGTGAGCCCATGCCCCCCGACCTCCACGCGCTCGATCCCGCGGCAAGCTTGCGTGCCGGGGTTCGAGCGATGTTGCCGATCACCGTCGGGATCGCGCCCTTCGGTCTGATCGCCGGGGTTGCCGCAACCGACGCCGGCCTCGGCCTCGCCGAGGCGGTGGGGTTCTCGGTGCTGGTCCTCGCCGGGGCCGCGCAGTTGACCTCGCTCGATCTGATCGGGCGGGATACGCCGGTGCTGGTCGTGATCGCAACCGCGTTGATCATCAACCTACGGATGCTGATGTACAGCGCGTCCCTGGCGCCCGAACTGTCACACCTCTCACGGGCGCGTCGCCTCCTCGGCTCCTACTGGCTGACCGACCAGACCTACGCCGTCACCATCATCCGGTTCAGAGACGTGGAGCAAGCCCCGGTCGATCGGTTCTGGTTCTACCTCGGCTCCGCACTGCCACTCTGGGTCGTGTGGCAGTTGGCGACCATCGGCGGTGTGGTCGCTGGTGGGGCGGTCCCGGAGGCGATCCCCCTCGGCTTCGCACTGCCGTTGGCGTTCATCTCGCTCCTGGTCCCGTCCCTGACGGATCGCCCTGCGGTGGTCGCGGCGATCACCGCCGCGGTGGTTGCGGTCGTCGCGGCACCGCTCCCGGCGAACTCGGGGATGCCTCTCGCGGCGTTCATCGGGATCCTCGTTGGCTGGGTCGTTGCACTTCGACGGGGTCGAACATGAGCCGTGTGACCATCGCCTGGATCGTCATCGCCGTTGTTGGCGTCGGTACGTACCTGGTGCGTGCATCGTTCCTTGCGGTCGCGGATCGCGTTGCCGCGATCCCGGCACGCTGGCGCACGCCCCTCCAGTTGATCCCTCCCGCCGTGTTGGCGGCGTTGATCGCTCCGGCGGTGTTGCGACCGGATGGGGCCCTCAACGTTGTTGGCGCGCGTCCATTGGCTGCGTTGGCCGCGCTCGGCGTGGCCTGGTGGACCCGCAGTGTCCTCGCCACCATCCTGGTCGGGTTGGCGGCCGCCCTCGGGTTGGAGTTGCTCCTCGGATGATCCCGGCCGCAGGCGGTCGAGTTCGCCCGGGCGGCATGACGTCGTCTGCGCGTGTTGGAGGAGGTGCGCGGTATCGGCTCAGCCATGGACTCGGCGTCGACCCCGGAGGGGATCGACGCGGACGTTCGAGTATGATGCTGTTCGGCACGCCGGGGGGAGCGGTGGACGCAACGCAGGCACGGGGACGGACGAAGGCGCGACATGGGGCGCGCATCGTGGCGGGGGTGGTCGGCGCGGCGGTCGTTGCCGTTGTGGCTGTCTGGCTCGTGGTGCGTCCCGGAGCACCGGAGACCACGACCATGCCGCGCCCCGAGGCACCGGATGAGACGACCACGCTGGCGGATCATGGCGTGGTCGGTGAACTGTGGCTCCCGGCGGCGACCGAGGACCCGGTTCCGGCTGTGGTCATCCTGGGAGGCTCCGAGGGGGGCCTGCCGTGGTCCTGGATCGCCAGTGCCTTTGCGCCGGAGGGGATCGCGACGCTCAGCATCGCGTTGTTCGACCATCCCGGTCTTCCGGATCGCCTCCTCGAACTGCCGCTGGAACAGGTGGTCGCCGGGGTCGAGCACCTGCGTTCACGGCCCGAGGTCGATGGCGATCGCATCTGGCTGATCGGGATATCGCGAGGGTCCGAGGCCGTGATGTTGACCGCGATCGAGCATCCGGGGCTGGTGCACGGGGTCGTAGCGTCGGTGCCGGGCAGCGCGGCGGTGTGTGGCCTGCCGTGTGACGGGCCTGCGTGGACGATCGGTGGCGAGGGGGTCCCGTCCACGCGGCTGTACGGAGCGACCGAGCCAAGGGATCATCCTGACGCGGCGATCCCCGTGCAGGACCTGCAGGGACGGCTGGTGACCATCTGCGGCGGCGAGGACGAGGTGTGGCCGTCCTGCCGCCACGCCAGCGCCCTTCAGGAACGGCGTGAGCAGGCCGGCGTCACCGAGCGGGACCGTCACTTCGCCTACGAGCAAGCGGGACACTCCGTCGGGATCATGGCCCACGTCCCTCGGATCGTCCCGGCCCGCGTCTTCGGGCCGGACGAAGTGGCGCGCCGCGACCTCTGGCCGCAACTGATCGAGATCCTCCACGACGAGGACCACGCCGCGGGATGACCGGGCCGAACAACCATGCAGGAGTGTCCGGTGCGGCGTCCACCGGGGCAGGTCGTCAGGCTGGGTGCCGCCGCTTGGCGTCGTTGACCCACGTCACGAGGCGGTCCACGCCGATGTCGAGTACCACCGGGGGCACGACCGTCCACCCGCGGCGGTCCACCGACCGCTGGCGGTCCAGCACCACGTGGTCGGGTCTGGCCTACGGCGGCGTCCCGATCGAAGAGGATGCCGACGTACCGTTGGCGGTGACCTCGCAGGGTGTACCCGTGGATACCCGTACGTTCCACCGCCGTCCACGGCACCGTGGAGTGCTCCCCCTGGTAGCGGACCGTCAACCCTGTCGGGGACACCGCGAGGTAGGCCGCCGAGGGGAACCCCTCCGACCGCGAACAGCGTCGACACCACGTCCTTCTTGCACCCCCGGGTATCAGAGCGACGCTGCCGGGCACGCTCC
>SKNK01000217.1 GCA_007120565.1 Nitriliruptoraceae bacterium
ACGGGGCGGCCGCCAGCATCGCCACGAACTCGCCGTGGGTCGCCAGCCCGGTGAGCTCCACCCCGGCCTTGGCGAGCCGTTGGTCCCATCCGCGCCGGCGCAACGTGTCGATCGTCGGACCGTGCTGGACGAAGCGCACCGGCCGGTCCGCAGCCAGCCGCTCCACCAGCGACACCAGCTGTTCGACCCGTTCACGGCGGTTGAGGTTCTCCACGCGGTGCATCGTCACGATGACCGGGGCGCGCGGGTCGCCGGCACTGGCTGCGTCGGCTCCCTCGTCGCGCTCGTCCGTGTCGTCGCCGGGTGCGACCGCATCGTCCTGTGGCGCGTCCGCATCGCGGGGTGCGGCCGCGGCCACCTCGCTGTCCGCCGCGGCCTGCGCCAGACCCAGCTCGTGGTGGAGTGCCTCGACGACGGTGTTGCCGGGCAACGGCACGATCCGGCCGCGGAGCCGCATCTTGTGGAGGTTGGCGACCGCGTCCTCGTCGGGCGCGAACAGCAGGTCGGCGACGCGCATCACGACCACGCGGATCAGCTCCTCGGGGAACGGGTGGAGCAGGTGGCGTGAACGCAGCCCGGCTTCGAGGTGGGCGACCGCGAGCCCGGCACGCTTGGCCATCAGCGCGGACAGCAGCGTGGACGGGGTGTCGCCGTGGACGACGCAGACCCCGGCGCGGTCGCCGAACACCTCGCGCTTGAGCCGCTTGCGGTCGAACAGCCGCAACGCGAGCTTGCCCGCCCACAGCGCTGCCTGCGGGATGCGAGTGATGTCGCGCCCCTCGGCGAGCAGGTGGTCGGGCTCGCGCACGCCCAGCTCCTGCCGGAGCCCACCCGACAGCTCGGCGTGCTGGCCGGAGTCGATGAGCCGGTAGGGCACCTCCTGCGCGTCGAGCAGGCGCAGCAGCGGCGCGGTCTTGATGTACTGCGCCTTGGTGCCGAGGAAGATGTGGATCACGGCGGTGGGCCTAAGCGACGGCGAGGTGGTGGCCGCCGAACGGTAGTCCCGGGCGGAGCGGACGCGTCACCGGGGCGACCCCATGACGGTGGGGGCGACCCGAAGGCCGCCCCCACCTGGTGTCACCGGGTCAGACCCGGGCTGATGCGATCAGCTGCGCTGCCGGCGGACCGCCAGCATCCCGGAACCGAGTCCGAGTCCGAGCAACCCGATCACCGACAGCCACAGCAGCGCGGCACCGGTGCGCGGAAGCGACTCGACCTCGGCCGCCTCGATGACCTCGCCACGAACCTCGACGGTGGTATCGACGGTCGGACTCGGGGTCCGCGTCTCCTCTTCCTCCTCCTCGACCTCTTCCTCATCGACCGGCGTGACCGGCGTGACCGGATCGACCTGGTCGACCGGCGGGTCGACGACCTCGCCGCCGACGCAGGTGACCGTGTTGGTCACCTCGATGGTGAAGATCGTGCCGTCCTCCGCTTCTGCGGGGGTGGTGAACAGGTCCTCGATGTCGGAGTCGTAGCCGCAGGCCTCGGGGAGGCCTTCGACCTCCTCACCGATGACGTACCCGGTGCCCAACTCGACCTCGAACCGTTCACCTGGTGCGTAGTAGTTGCCATCGAAGAAGAACTCGACCTCGACGTCGGCCTCGGTCACGCCCTCGAGCAGGTCCTCGTTGGCGTCGAAACCGTCCCAGGTCTTCTCGAACTCGGCGAAGTACTCCGGGTCCTCGGTCAGCGGCGGGATGATCGTCGGCGGTCTACCGTTGCCGCCGTTCGTGGGTGTGGTGGTCTCCTGGTTGCAGAGCACGAACTCCTGGCCGTTGTCATGGCCGTTGATCGGGTAGTCCAGGAGCAACCTGATGTCACCGTTGAGGGGCGGACCCGTCTCCAGCAACCCGTCGCAGTCAACGTTAACCCAGCCCTTCGGGACCGTGACCTCGGTGACTTCATCGACGGTCGTGCCGCCCGGGATCGTGGCCGTTGCCTTCCAGCTGTCAGTCAGGTCGAACCCGTTGTTCACCTCGAGCGGGGAGAAGTACACCAACCCGTAGTACATGCTCGGAGAGAAGTCGGTCTCATCGAGCGACTCAGTCGAGCCGTCATCGAGCTCGAGCTCCACGCCGATCTCCGTGGAATCGGGCGACGGCGGCGGCGCGATCAGATCGCCATCCTCGTCGAACCAGAGCTTCCAGACGTCGACCTCGGTTGGTTCCTCGTCTTCTTCGCAGACGTTGTGGATGTTGGTGACCGCCGGTGATGGGATCTCCGCTGTGCCCACGTCGTTGCCGTTACCTACCTCGCAGGCGTAGCCGTCGACGTCGTAGGCGACCTCACGGAACTCGTACGCATCCTCGTCTTCGACGTTGAGTGAGTAGGGGCCCGACTGGAAGCCGGCCTCGGGGATCAACTCACCGTCAGTCCCGAAGCGCCACACGTTCCCCGTACCTTCGCCGCCGATGTACAGCTCGATGTCGGCTGATCCGGACGGCACCGCACCGTTGTTGGCCGTGGGGAAGCTCCAGGTCTTGCCGGGCATCACGTCGATCGTCTCAGGCTCGTCCTCAGGCTCGCCTGGACAGCCGTTGCTGACCGTCAACACCGAGTTGCCAGCCTCACCCTCGAACTCGGCGTAGACCGATCCAAGCTGACCGACCTCGTAGTACGGGGTGACCGCGTGGAAGGTGTTCGACTGCCCGGCCTCGGTCATGGAGACCGTGCCCCAGGGACCGTGCAAGCTGGCGCTGTCTGCACCGGTGTTGGTGAGCACCCACTTGAGGTAGCCCACCTCGTCGACGTCACCCCATGCTGAGTCCCAGCTCCCCTGCCCGAAGTCGACGGGGTCGCACTTCTCTTCGTCCAGCGAGCCGTCCTCGAACCCCTTCCCGTCGTAAGGGACGGTCGCCGTGTCGACGGCCTCAGTGGTCACAGCCTCGGTGACATCCGAGCTGAACGTGCCGAGCTCCTCGACATGCTCACCGCCCTCGCCTTCGTCGCTCTCCTCGCTCCCTACCTCGATGTCTTCGCCCTCCGGCACGCCCTCGTCCTCATCGA
>SKNK01000184.1 GCA_007120565.1 Nitriliruptoraceae bacterium
GGTCGTCGGCGCGTCGGCCACGCCAGAGCCTCATGACGAGCACCGCGATCGCGACCAGGCCGACACCGGCCAGGACCGCACCATCAGGGATAGCCGCGTCCAGCTGCTGGAGCCAGGCCTGAGCGGTGGCCTCGGCTCGGATCGAACTCGGCAGACCAGGGACACCCGAGGCCGTCCCGCCGGTGGTGAGGAACAGCACCCCGACCCCCACGAACAGCAGGCCGGCGATCAGCGACGTGCTATGGAGACGCAGCCTGCCCAAGGTGATGGGTCGGCCACGCAGCCACCGGCGGCCTCCGAGGTCGAACCGGTCCCAACCGAGGGCGAGCAGGAAGAGGGGACCTGCCATCCCAAGCGCGTAGACCGCGAGGAGCGCCCCGCCGTGCAGCGGTCGCCCGTCGCTGGCCGCGACCGTCAAGACCGCCCCAAGGATCGGGCCCGAACAGAACCCCGCCAGTCCGTACACGGCACCCAAGCCGAAGACGGCACCGTTCCCGGTACGGCCGGCGAGGCGGCCTTGAGCTCGCTGGGCGAGGCCGAGCGCGAACCCGCCACCGAGCATCTGGAACACCCCGAGCGCGATGACCAACCACCCTGCGACCAGGATCAGGACCTCGCGGTGGCCGAAGAACAGGGCGGTCGCGAAGGACGCTCCCATCCCCAGGGGGACGAGGGTCACGGCGAGCCCCAGGTAGAACAAGCCGGTCCGCGCCAGCAGTGCCGTCGGCCGACCGAAGGCGTAGGCGAAGAACGACGGCAGCAGCAGCGCCCCGCAGGGGCTGATCAGCGTCAGGACGCCACCCAGGAAGGCGACGAGGTAGCCGACCTCGATCACGAGGACGCCGCCGCCTGCTCGACCGCCTCGATGAACACCTCGGCGGGTTGTCCTCCGATGATCACCTGCCCGTTGATGAGGAAGGCCGGCGTGCCGGTGATGCCGAGTTGCTGCCCGATCCGCAGGTCCTCCTCGACCGCTTCACGCAGGGCCGGGTCATCGAGGTCACGTTCGAAGCGTTCGGTGTCGAGACCGAGGTCGGACGCCATCTCGACCAGCGGGTCGCGGGCCAGTTCGCCGGCGTTGCGGTCGCGGTCCTCGGCGAAGATCGCATCGTGCAGGGGCCAGAACGCGTCCTGCTCACCGGCGGCCCGGGAGGCGAGGGCTGCGGTCCACGACTCGTCGCCGAGGATCGGGAAGTCGCGCCACTCGATGCGCAGGGTCCCGTCATCGATGTAGGGCTGCAGATCGGGCTTCGTGTCCCGCGCGAACAAGGCACAGAACGGACACTGGAAGTCGGCCCACTCGATCATCAGCACCGGGGCGTCGACCTCGCCAAGCGCCAGGGGATCGTCGGCTTGGCGGCGACCGAGCTGAGCCATGATGGCGTCAGCGTCGTTGGCTGAGGGGTCCTCGGTGTCGGGGCCGACGTCCGCAGTTCCGTCGGGGCCAGCCTCAGCAGGAGACACCACCTCGTCATCGCTGCTGCCCCCCGCGAAGGCAGCGATCGCGAGGATCGCCACAACACCGAGGACGGCGACGGGGACCACCAGCGAACGACGTGTAGGCGCGCTCGTGCGGGATCTCGACATGCGGAAGCTCCAAGAGGTAGAGCGAAGACGGCGATGAACTCCACCGTCGCGGTAGCGTCGGCGGCTGCGGGTCCGCGGCCGGACCAACGTCGGTCGGGTGCGGCTGCGCTACCGTCGAGCGTAAGGAAATGTACGTACCTCTGCGCCACGGCGACGTGGACGCGCGACATCCGCGACGAGGAGTGGTCGAACGTGACGACGTGGAGTATGCGGCGGTGGGTGGCCGCCATCGGCGGGTCGGTCCTGGTCGCCTTGGCCATCGGGCTGCCGACCGAGATGATCCCCAACCCGGTCTTCCACCGGATGCTGCCGACGGAGTGGTGGAACCGCCCTGTGTGGCTGGTGACCTCTCTGCTGGCAGGGTTGCTGCTGGCTACCTACGTGCGCGAGCCGGATGGTGCGTCCCCGGCGACGACGAGCCGACGCGGCGGGATCGGGGGCTTCCTGGCGTTCTTCGCCGTGGGCTGCCCGATCTGCAACAAGCTGATCGTGGCCGCCATCGGCACCTCCGGAGCGCTGAACTGGTTCGCGCCGGCCCAGCCGATCCTCGCCCTCGCTGCCGTCGTGCTGCTGGCGCTCTCGTTGCGCAGCCGCCTTCGTGGCGCGCGTGCGTGCGCGTTCGACGCACGCGCCGGGGGTGAGGGGGAGGGGGCCGGCGTGGGTCGTTCAGCGGGCCCGACCGCGGGCTAGATCGTCCGTTAAAGCCCGTTCCCGGGCCCTCGGCCGGCGAGACGTCCTCCGTGGGGCGGGGACGAGGGGCGCCGGAGGGTGCGGGGCGGCGGCCTCCGCGGGCAGTGTGCGGAATAGCTCCCGATGCGGATGCATTTGTACGTACATTATGCCGTTGCATCGCACCGATGGAGGTCACCGTGCAAGAGCAACCCACCAGTGCCCCAGCGCCAACCGCATCCGACCAGTTGTCCGTGACGGAGGCGTACGAGCGGGTCGACGGCGGCGCACTGCTGCTCGACGTCCGAGAGCCGTACGAGTTCACCCAGGGCCGCGCCGACGGCGCGCTGAACCTGCCGCTCAGCGAGTTCCAGGCTCGTTACACCGAGCTGGATGCCGACCGACCGATCGCCGTGATCTGCCGGTCCGGTAACCGATCCGACCTCGCCGCGGAGTTCCTCCGGAAGGCGGGCTTCAACGCCGTCAACGTGGTCGGCGGGATGCTCGCCTGGCAGCGCGAGGGTCTGCCCATGGCGGCACCGACCTCTGGCCCACATGCGTAGCCCGTCCGACGACCGGCCACGCCCACACACGCCCACACACATCCGCGTCCGATACCGACAACACGACCTGAGGAGGTCACCCGCCCCATGGAGATCCTGACCATCGAGACCCCGTCGCTCGGGGACCGCAGCTACGTCGTGACCGACGGTGAGGTGGCTGCGGTCATCGATCCCCAGCGCGACA
>SKNK01000300.1 GCA_007120565.1 Nitriliruptoraceae bacterium
ACTTCTACAACTCGACCTCGGTCACGCAGCGCCGGGTCGTGTTCGGCCTCGACCGTGCCGGGATCCGCGACATCGCCGTCGACGGAGCCCGTACCGCGATGAAGTACGCGGATGTCATCACCCCGAACACCGACATCCACTGGCAGTACTCACCCGAGTCGTACACCGGGACGGAGCTTGACTTCGCGGTCGAGGTCTGCGCTGCGGTCATGGACGTGATCGAACCGACCAACGACCGCCCCATCGTGATCAACCTGCCCGCCACCGTGGAGATGGCGACGCCCAACGTGTACGCCGACTCGATCGAGTGGATGCATCGCCACCTCCCGAACCGCGAGCGTCTGATCCTGTCGCTGCATCCGCACAACGACCGCGGCACCGCGGTCGCTGCCGCCGAGTTCGGGTTGATGGCCGGGGCGGACCGGGTCGAGGGCTGCCTGTTCGGCAACGGCGAGCGCACGGGCAACGTGTGCACCGTCACCCTCGCCATGAACCTGTTCAGCCAGGGCATCGATCCGATGCTGGACCTGTCCGACCTCGACGAGGTCCGCCGCGCCGTGGAGCACTGCAACCAGCTGCCGGTGCCCGAGCGGCACCCCTGGGGTGGCGACCTGGTCTACACCGCCTTCTCGGGGAGCCACCAGGACGCCATCAAGAAGGGGCTGGAGGCGCTGGAGCGCGATGCCAAGGACGCCGGGATCCCGCTGAGCGAAACCACCTGGGACGTCCCCTACCTGCCGATCGATCCGAAGGACGTCGGCCGGACCTACGAGGCGGTCATCCGCGTCAACTCGCAGTCCGGCAAGGGCGGCGTGTCCTACATCATGAAGCAGGAGCACCAGCTCGAGCTACCTCGACGTCTGCAGATCGAGTTCAGCCACGTCGTGCAAGCCCGTACCGATTCCGACGGAGGTGAGGTCACTCCCGCCGTGATGTGGGACATCTTCGCCGACGAGTACCTGCCGTCGCCGTCCGGTGACTGGGGCCGCCTCCAGCTGATCTCCAGCCGCCACGAGACCCAGGTCGACGGCGCCGATCACCTCAGCGCCGAGGTGCTCGATACCGGTGAGCGCCTGACGCTGTCCGGTGTCGGCAACGGACCCATCGCTGGCTTCGCGGACGCCCTCAGCTCGCACGGGATCGAGGTGCGCGTGCTGGATTACGCGGAGCACGCGCTGTCCTCCGGACGTGATGCCACCGCGGCGGCCTACATCGAGTGCGAGATCGACGAGCGCACCCTCTGGGGTGTCGGGATCGACCCGAACATCGTCACCGCTTCGCTCAAGGCGATCGTCAGCGCCGTCAACCGCGCGTACCGCTGACGCGCGGACGGTCCCGCGTCTGCGGTCTGCGCGTCTACGGTGGCGCCTCACCGACCCCGAGGTGCCACCGTGACCACCACTCCTGCCGATGATGTCGCTGTCGTGATCCTGGCTGCGGGCCAGGGAACGAGGTTCCGTTCCGATACGGCCAAGGTCCTGCACGGAGCGGCGGGCCGCAGCCTCGTCGGTCACGTGTTGGAGGCCGTGCGGCCCCTGCAGGTCGGCCAGGTCGTGGTCGTGGTCGGGCATCAGGCTGACGAGGTCACCGCTGACGTCGAGGCCGCGGGGTTCGCCGATCTGGTGACGGTGACCCAGCAGGAGCAGCTCGGGACCGGGCACGCCGTCCAGCAGGCGATGCCGGCCCTGGCCGAGGGGATCCGTCGCGTGCTCGTCCTGCCCGGGGATACCCCGCTGTTGACCAGCGAGGCATTGGCCGAGTTGTTCACCGCTACCGAGGGTGCTCCTGCGGCGATGCTCACCTTCGAGCTGGACGACCCGACGGGGTACGGCCGGGTCGTGCGCGGCGACGACGGCGGCGTCGACCGCATCGTCGAGCACCGCGATGCCAACGACGCCGAGCTGGCGATCCGTGAGGCGAACGCCGGGATGTACCTCGTCGACCGGCAGCTACTCGCCGGCGCGCTCGACCGTCTGGGTGACGACAACGCCCAAGGCGAGCTCTACCTCACCGATGTGGTCGCGATCCTGCGCGGGGACGATCACCTCGTCGTTCCGGTCGTGGTCGCGGAGTCGGTCGTCGCCGGCGTCAACGACCGTGCACAGCTCGCCGAGGCTGCGGTGCAGCTCCGGCGTCGGCACCTCGACCACCTGATGCGTGAGGGCGGCGTCACCGTCATGGACCCGGCGACCACCTACCTCGACGTCGACGTCGAGGTAGGACGGGACACGGTCCTGCTGCCGGGGACGATCCTCGAGCGCGGGACGCGGGTCGGCGAACGGGCCAGCGTCGGCCCCAACACCCACCTCACGGCGTGCGAGGTGGGAGACGATGCGACGGTGCACTCCAGCCGCGGCGACGACGCGGTCATCGGGGAGGGTGCGAGCGTCGGACCGTTCTCCCACCTGCGAACGGGGACCCGGCTCGCCCCAGCAACCAAGGTCGGTGCCTACGTCGAGACCAAGAACGCGGTGGTCGGGCGTGGCAGCAAGGTGCCGCACCTCGCCTACGTCGGGGATGCGACCGTCGGTGAATCGGTCAACCTCGCCTGCGGAGTCATCACCGTGAACTACGACGGCAAGGACAAGCACCACACGACCGTCGAAGACGGCGCGTTCGTCGGATGCGACACGATGCTGGTCGCGCCGATCACGATCGGAGCCGGGGCGTACACCGCAGCCGGGTCGACGCTGACCGACGACGTCCCGGCCGAGGCGTTGGCGATCGGTCGCGCCCGCCAGACCAACAAGGACGGGTGGGCGCGCGGTCGTCGCTGAGCCAGCAGCGCCTCGGGTGCATGGCCATCTCCAGGGGCACCAGGGTGCAGACAGTGCGCGCTTCGACGACAGGCGTGCGCCGAACGCGGTAAGCCCGGCGCGGGCCGGTCCCCGATGGTGCGGGGTGCAGGGGTGGACGCTACGGTCTCGGCCCCTGCCCGGACACCGTCGGGATGTGCGATGGAAGTCGTCACCAAGAAGCGGATGATGATCTTCTCCGGGACCT
>SKNK01000191.1 GCA_007120565.1 Nitriliruptoraceae bacterium
CGGCATCGAAGCGTTCAACGCCCAGTGCCGGAGTTCGGTGCTGCGCTACGTCGGCGCGTTCGAGGAGCTGTCCGATCGGATCGGCTTCTGGATCGACAACGACGACGCCTACCGCACGATGGACACCGAGTACGTCGAGAGCCTGTGGTGGGGGCTCAAGCAGCTCTGGGAGCGCGACCTCATCTTCGAGGACTTCCGGGTCGCGCCCTACTGCGCGCGGTGCGGGACCGGCCTGTCCGATGCCGAGGTGGCACAGGGTTACCGGACCGTCGATGACCCGAGCGTCACCGTGCGCTTCCCCTTGCGCGACGATCTGGGTGCCCGCCGGCCGGACCTCGATCTGGGGGGCCGCCACGTCGACCTGTTGATCTGGACCACCACGCCCTGGACGCTGCTGAACAACGCCGCGGTCGTCGTCGGACCGGAGGTGGTCTACCAACTGGTCGACCACGACGACGAACTGCTGGTCCTCGCGGCTGAGCGTCGTGAAGCCGTGCTGGGCGAGGACGCCGAGGTGGTCGCGGAACTGACCGCCGACGACCTGGCCGGCCTGCACTACCACGCCCCCTACAACCTCACCGAGTACGAGGCGGACCAGCACTACGTGCTCATCGATCCCTACGTGACCACCACCGAGGGAACGGGGATGGTGCACATCTCCCCAGGGTTCGGCATCGATGACCACGCGATCGTCAAGCGCGAAGGCCTGGACATCTTCATCCCCGTCGACCTCGACGGGAAGTTCACCCACGGCCCGTGGAAGGGGATCTTCGTCAAGGACGCCGATCCGGGCATCATCCGCGACCTGCAGGAACGAGGCATCCTGCTGCGCTCCGACCTGTACACCCACACCTACCCCTTCTGCTGGCGGTGCCAGGAACCGCTGATCTACTACGCCAAGCCGTCGTGGTACATCCGCACGACCGCCAAGCGCGACGAACTGCTGGCCAACAACGCCTCGATCGACTGGCACCCCGAACACATCCGTGATGGTCGGTTCGGCAACTGGCTGGAGAACAACGTCGACTGGGCGCTGTCCCGCGACCGTTACTGGGGCACACCCCTGCCCTTCTGGCGCTGCGAGGACTGCGACAACGTCGAGGTGGTCGGTTCGCGCGCCGAGCTGGCGGAACGGTCCGGGAAGGACCAGTCATCGCTCGACCCCCACCGCCCCTACGTCGATGAGATCACCCTGCCCTGCCCCTCGTGTGGCGGGGTCGCCAAACGCATCCCCGACGTTGCCGACGCCTGGTTCGACTCGGGGGCGATGCCCTACGCCCAGTGGGGCTATCCCCACCAAGGCAAGGAGGAGTTCGCCCGCCACTACCCCGCCGACTACATCTGCGAAGCGATCGACCAGACCCGTGGCTGGTTCTACACGCTGCTGGCCGAGTCGACGTTGCTGTTCGGGGACAGCTCGTATCGGACCTGCCTGTGTCTCGGCCACATCGTGGACGAAGGCGGCCGCAAGATGTCCAAGTCCGCGGGCAACGTCCTCGACCCGTGGGATCTGATCGAGCAACACGGGGCGGACGCGCTGCGTTGGCTGATGTTCGCCGAAGGCAACCCATGGGTGAACCGACGGGTGAGCAACGAACTGCTCAACGACGTGGTGCGACGCTTCCTGCTCACCCTCTGGAACACCCACGTGTTCTTCACGACGTACGCCAACATCGACGACTTCGATGCTTCCGCTCCCGCTCCCGACGTGGCGGACCGGCCGGCGTCGGACCGGTGGGTGCTGGCCGAACTCGCCGCGTTGACCGACACGGTGGACGCCGCCCTCGACCGCTACGACATCACCAGCGCGACCCGCAGCCTCGAGCGCTTCGTCGACGACCTGTCGAACTGGTACGTGCGGCGCAACCGTCGCCGGTTCTGGAAGGCCGCATCCGAGGATCCGGCCGACAAGCGGGCCGCCTACGCGACCCTGCACAGCTGCCTGGTCACCGTCGCGCAGTTGCTGGCGCCGTTCACCCCGTTCCTCGCCGAGCGTCTCTGGCAGGACCTGGTCGTCTCCCAGGATGCGGACGCCGAGGTATCGGTCCACCTGACCGACTTCCCGACCCCGGACGCGTCGTGGCGCGACGAGGAACTTCGGCACGCGATGGCGGTCACCCGTCGGGTGGTCGAACTCGGCCGCCAAGCCCGCAACGACAGCGCGGTGAAGGTGCGTCAGCCCCTCGCCCGGGCCCTGGTCAGCGTTCCCGCCGCAGATCGCGCCGGGCTCACGATGCTGTTGCCAGATGTCGCCGAGGAGTTGAACGTCAAGCGGGTCGAGTTGTCCGACGGCACCGGCGACCTCGTCGAGCGACAGCTCAAGCCCAACTTCCGCGCGCTCGGCCCGGCCTTCCAGAAGCGAGCCCCCGAGGTCGCCAAGGCGATCTCCGCACTCGACGCCGATCAGGCCGCCACCCTCGCGGAAGCGCTGGCGAACGGCCCGGCGACGGTGGTCGTCGACGGTGACGAGGTCGAGCTCACCGCCGAGATGGTCGAGGTCATCGAGAGCCCGCGGACGGGGTGGGCCGTCGCGAGCGACAGCAACACCTCGTTCGCCCTCGACACCGAACTCACCCGCGACCTCGAGGTCGAAGGTGCCGCACGCGAACTGGTCCGAGCGATCAACGATCAACGCAAGGCGGCTGGCCTCGAACTGACCGACCGGATCGAGTTGGTCGTTGCGGTCACGCCGGAGGAGCTCGACGCCGAACTCGACGCCGGTGGTCACTACCAGACCCTGGCGCACGAGGTGCTCGCCCGTGACATCCATCGGGCGCCGGTCGCCGACGGCACCCCGGTCGACCTCGGCGAGATGGGATCGGCACAGATCGCGATCCGGCCATGATCCGCCGCCTCCTTCGCGTTGTCGGCATCGCCACCGTGATCGTCGGACTCGTCGGGGCGGTGCGACAACGACGGGAGGCAGAAGCGGTCCGGAGAGGCGAGCTACCCGCAGCGAGCGCATCGGCCCAGCTACCGCCCCGTAGACCCTACGGA
>SKNK01000421.1 GCA_007120565.1 Nitriliruptoraceae bacterium
CAGCCTGCAGGTCCGGACGGTAGAGCGCACTTCGGTCGCCACCGGCTCGCTTGGCGTTGAACAACGCGAGGTCGGCACAGCCGAAGACGGTGTCAGAATCGGTTGCGGGGTCATCGACCACCGCGACGCCAACCGACACCTGCGTTCGACCACGGGCGCGTGCCGCCGCGGTGATCCGATCCGCGATCTCGGTGGCCTGGTTGGGACCGTCCACCTCGAGGATCGCTGCGAACTCATCGCCTCCGATGCGGAACAGTTCATCGTCGTGACGCAGGACATCGCGCAGCAGCGTGGCCGTCTCGATGATCACACGATCACCGACGAGATGGCCGAGCGTGTCGTTGATCACCTTGAAGTTGTCGAGGTCGATCAACAGGACCGCCGTCGACGACGGCGCACAGGTACCCGCGAGCCGCTGTGCCAAGCGCTCATGGAACGATGCGCTGTGCCCGAGCCGTGTCAACGGGTCCTGCGCGGCACGCTCACGCAGCGTCTGCAGAGCGAACGCGGTGTAGAGCGCGCTAGCGGTGTGGTTCGCGAGCACCTCGAGGTGTTGGACGCGTTCGACGTCGGTCTCGACGTTGACGGCTCCTGCGGTCAGAAGGAAGCCATGGCGGCCACCGTTGCTCTGGAGGCTGGCCGAGACCATGGAGCGGATACCGATGCCCTGGAGGGCTTCATGTCCGACGAACCCGCGGCCGGTGACCGATCCGAGGGTGTAGGCCGACGTGGCCGACGCGGTCCAAGAGGCCAGGACCGACAGGGCTTCCGGGTCGAGCTCCCGAAGGGCGTCTTCGAGTGGCCCGCAGGCAGCGTGGACCCGATGGCGCCCCCCACGTTCGATCACCAGCACCGCTGAGTCCAGCCCGACGATCTCACAGGCGGTTCGGACGGCGAAATCGCCGATGTCGGCAGGATCATCGAGGTCAGCCAGTTCACCGGAGCGTCGTGCGAGTCGCTGCCACGGGGACTCGGGATCGGGCCCACCCAGCGCGGCAAGCCGCTCCTCGAAACACCGCACCGCCGAACGGGCCAACACGATCTCACGTTCGCTCAGGCGGTCGGGAGATTCGACGTTCATGATGCCAACGACCCGGTCCTGGTACCGGATCGGCAGGCTGAGCTCTGCGACGACATCCGGGATCGCCGCGATGTAGCGAGGATCGGCCGAGACGTCGGGAACGAACTGGGCTTCGCCGGTCCTGAAGGTCTCGGCGATGATCCCCTGCTCGATGGAGAACCCCTCGAGTATCTGCCAGTACCCGCGGAGGGCGACGCGACGGAGTCTGCCCGCGACCTCGAAGAAGATGCTGGGCAACGGCATGCCCTGCTCCTCGACCCAGCCCACGACCGCGTCAGCAAGGTCGTCGATCCGGTCGAGCCCTGCGGTCCGCGCGCACAGCACCGTAGGCGCCTCGGGGTTTCCAGACAGGGCTGACGAGACGCCGTCGACCCGGTCCGGCGTTGAGATCTCCATATCCACCCATCGGCCCCTCACGCCGGGACTTGACCCTTCGGCGCCTAGCAGTCCTCGAAGGGTCCGCAGGCCGCGTTGGCATGGAGGTGGTTGACCAACCCCGGGAAGTCCCGCAACGCGTCGACGAAGGCCTCGAAACGTTCGTCGTCGCCTTCCGCAGACCCAGCGATGCCATCCTCGATCGCCTCACACACCAGTTCCCAGCTCTCGAGGAGCGAGTCGTGCCAGTCCTCGGCGCCGTCAGGTGGCGTGCTGCCCTGCACCGGCTCGACCAGGTCTTCCCAGGTCTGGGCCTGCTGCTCGAGCTCGGTCTCCAGCGACGGACCGTCGCCGCCCTCCTCGAGATCGGTCAGGGCCGCATCCATGGCGTAGACGAGTTCCTCGAGCGAGCCGTTGATCGGCATCACCAACGCGTCGTAGGCATCGGCGTCCATCGGCTCGCCGTCGCCGATGGCGATCTGGCAGCGCTCCGCCGCTTCGGGCTCCTCGGGAGCCTCCTCGCCAGCCTCCTCCGGCGCGGGTTCCTCGTCCTCGGGCGGTGGCGCTGGCTCCTCATCCTCGGCGTCCTCGGCAGGCGGTTCGGGCGCCGGCTCCTCTTCAGGTGCCTCTTCCTCGACGACCGGCGACTCGGCGGCACCGGCTTCACCGTCGGGGTCGCCGCAGGCCGACAGGATCAGGGCCAGGACGCCGACGACGCCCACCAGCCCCGTAGTCGTGCGGGACCTCAGGGTCCGGTGGTGGTTGCCGCCGTGTCGCATCACTGCCTCTCCGATCGGGTGGAGCCGGACGCCGGATCGTGGCTCGCCCTCGCGGCCCCGACGAGTGGAGACGGCAGGGTAGACGTTGCCGCCAGCCCGTCCACACACCATCCACACGGCGTCCACAGCGCGCTCGCCGCCGGCCCCGTGCGCCAGGTAGAGCAATCCCTGTGCACAACCTGGGGACGACCGGTGGACAGCCTGTGACTTTCCTGTGACTTGCGCTCCAGCTCTGGACACGGACAGCTCGCCCGGCGTACCGTTCCTCTCGTTGCTCGGGACGCACTACGGAACACCCCGCAGCGACCTCCACGGGAGCCGATGCAGGATCCCGCGGGGCGGACGGATCACCTCCGGGTGGCTCGTCTGAGGTGGTCGGATCGAGAGGTCCGGCGCCCGGTGAAGGGACCGCGAGGTTGCGACACCGAAGCGCTTGATCCGCAAGGATCAGCCGCCACCGGTTGAAGTATCACTGCATCTGATACGGACGCCGCACCGCCTGCCGTAGTGGGTAGGTGCAGGTGCGAGAGGATCACCTCCGGGTGATGTTCGACCACCGGGCGGAAGGTCGTTGCCCTCCGGGGCAGCTGACTCGAAGCCACGGCCGGTTCGCTCCGACCTTCGGGTCGTCACGGATCGGACGGTTCGGATCTGCCACCTCCGGGTGGTGGAGCTGGACACGGTGGCCGCAACGCTGGCGACAGCGATGCGGAGCACCAGGTGAACGGCCGCACTCCTCGGGGAGTGTGACTGGACACCACC
>SKNK01000030.1 GCA_007120565.1 Nitriliruptoraceae bacterium
CCGAGGACCTTGACGAGCTTGCCGTTGGCCAGTGTCGAAGGCGCATCGAAGATGCACGAGTGCGGGTTACCAACGATGTCGATCGACACCAACGGAGCCTCGCTGTACTCGAGGATGCCGTCGAGAGGTCCATCCGCAGCCGCCTTCATCGCCGCGTTGACCTCATCCTTGCTGACCTCCTTGCCGAGGATCAGCGTCAGGTCGGTGATCGATCCGTCCGGGATCGGCACGCGCAGCGCCATGCCGCTGAGGCGTCCCTCCATCTCGGGAAGCGCGAGGGATGCGGCCTGGGCCGCTCCGGTCGTGGTCGGAACGATCGACATCGCGGCGGCACGGGCCCGGCGCGGGTCCTTGTGCGGCGCATCGTGGATGTTCTGATCCCCGGTGTACGCGTGGATCGTGGTCATCAGACCCTGCTCGATGCCGAAGGCTTCGTGGAGCACCTTGGCCATCGGTACGACCGAGTTGGTGGTGCAGGACGCCATCGAGATGATGTCGTGGGCAGCGGGGTCGTAGTCACCCTCGTTGGCGCCGAGGACGATCGTGACGTCCTCCTGCTTGGCCGGCGCAGAGATCAGGACCTTCTTCGCTCCTGCGGTCAGGTGCTTCGCCGCCGCATCGCGCTGAGTGAACAGCCCGGTTGACTCCACAACGACGTCGACGCCGAGGTCGGTCCAGGGCAGATCCGCCGGGTCGCGCTCGGACAGCACCTTGATGCGCTTACCGTCGACGACGAGGTCATCCCCGTCGGTCTCCACGGTCCCGGGGTAGCGACCATGGATGCTGTCGAACTCGAGGAGCAACGCCAGCATCGACGTGTCGGTGAGGTCGTTGACCGCGACGATCTCGAGGTCGATGTCGTACTTGTTGGCTGAGCGGAGCAGGTTCCGGCCGATGCGGCCGAACCCGTTGATCGCGACACGTGTGGACATGCTTGGTGGCTCCTCATCTTGAGCGGATCGAACGAAGGAGGCTCGAGTGGACGATGGTCCGCGCCAGCACGTCAGGCCCTACCGGCGCGTTCGTCGCCGACACTAGCAGCGCGGGCTTGCTCGTTCAGGGGCTACCGGCCCTGTCGAAGGTCGGTTCCGGCCCCCCGATATCCCGTCTGCCGCAGGTCCTAGGGTGCTCCGTCGTCGGAGCTCGATCCAGCACGAGTGCCGAGCTCGATGACCCGTCGCAGGCGACGGTGCACCGCCGATTTGCCGACCGGCGGGTCGACCAGTTGCCCGAGTTCCTGCAGGCTGGCACCGGGATTGGCCAACCGTGCCAGCGCGATCTCCCGCAACTCGTCGTCCAGCGCGTCCCACCCCAGCCGTTCGATGACCGACTCGACGGCGTGGACCTGTTCAGCCGCAGCGTCGATCGACCGCCGGAGGTTGGCGCCATCGGCATTGGCCAGGCGGTTGGCCTCGCTTCGCAGCTGACGTCGCATCCGGTGCTCGTCCCAGCGCAGGAAGGCGTTGGTCGCCCCGATCATCACCAGCAACTCGCCGATCGACTCCCCCGACTTGACCACGACCCGAGGTCGATCGTCCACGGCAGGAGAGATGCTGGCCCCGAGCCGGCTCTCCATCAGGCGCGCCAGTCCCATCGCGGTTGCCGCGGAACCCGGCGCGAACTCCAGGTGGGGCGACCGTCCCGGCGAGGAGAACGATGCACAGGCCAGAACCGCGCCTCGCAGGAACGCGACGGCAGCGCTGGCGTCAGGCTCGACCGGGAACCCGGTGATCGGCCGCCCCTGCGGATCGACCACCCCGAGGTCCGTCGCAACGTGCGCGGTGGTGGCGGCGAGCCGGACCTCGTAGGTCGCGCGACGACGCACGCCCCCCGCGGCCCGAACCGCCAACTCTGGCCGAAGGCCGTATCGCTGCTGGAGGAGCCCGTAGGCACGACGTGCGACGGCTCCTGACGTCGAGGCAACCGCGAGGTGGTAGCGGCCGTCCGGATCGGCGGCCCCACCGACCACCGTGAGATGCCCAGCACACCGAGCAAGTCCGGCGAGCTCCCCCCAGATCTCGACGTCGTTGCCGTACGGCTGGCTGGCAAGTTCTTGACGAACCGTCTCCGTGAACCCGCTGCTGGCCTCCATCAGCCGCGCAGGATCTGGTTCAGGATGGCTGCGAGTTTGGACGGTTCGTGCCCGTCATCGCCGTCCAGCAGGTCAGCCAGCACGACCTCGTCGGCGTAGCCGCTGAGCAGCCGCCGGTCGGTGCCCAGCGCTGCGCCCTGCCCCGATGGGGGTGGCCCGTCGTGAGCGACGACCACATCGAGGTGCAGGTCGTTGACGTGTGACGCGAGGGCCTCGAGGTGGTCGACCAGACCCATGCCTTCGGTCTCACCCGGCTGCTCCCGCAGGTTCCCGACGAACACGACCGGACCGCCTGCACGACTCAGCGCGTCGGCGATCGCCGGGACGAGGAGGTTGGGCAGCAAGCTCGTGTAGAGGGATCCGGGCCCGAGCACGACCAGATCCGCCGCTTCGATCGCCGTCACGACCCCGTCGGTGGGCTGCGGATCCTTGGGTTCGACCCAGACACGCTGCAGCCTCGGCGTCGAGGCGATGGCGACCTGCCCGGTCACGGGGCCATCGGCGGTCTCGCCGTGCAGGGTCAACGGGGTCGCCGTGCACGGCAGTACCCGGCCGGGCACGTCCAACAGTTGGGCACAACGCCGCAGCGCCGCGGCCATGTCGCCCTCGGCGAGCGAGGCCAGCGCGACCAACATCAGGTTGCCGAGGCTGTGCCCTCCCAGCTCACCACGAGGGAAGCGGAAGTCGACCAGTCGGGCCATCTCAGGATCGCGCGCCAGTGCGGTCAGCGCCATCCGCAGATCACCCGGTGGCAGGACGTCGAGGTCGCGCCGCAGCCGCCCCGACGAACCACCATCATCGGCGACCGTGACGACCGCGGTGACGTCATCGGCCACATCGAGGAGGGCACGAAGGGTGCGGGCTGCACCATGACCTCCACCGATCG
>SKNK01000324.1 GCA_007120565.1 Nitriliruptoraceae bacterium
CTGGGGGAGTACCCGGCGGAGGGGTTCGACAAGGTCATGGACACCAACGTCCGGGCCCCGTTCCTGCTGACCCAGGCGCTCCTGCCCTCGCTCGAGGCTGCGGCCACCGAGGAGGATCCCGGTCGGGTGATCATGATCGGGTCGATCGACGGGCTGGTCGTGCCCAGCTTCGAGTCCTACGCGTACTCGGCGTCGAAGGCGGCGATCCATATGCTGACCCGTCACGTCGGCAAGGCCGTCGCCAGCCGCAACGTCACGGTCAACGCCATCGCTCCCGGGCTGTTCCCCTCGAAGATGACCGCGTTCCTGTTCGATGAACACGAAGCCGAGGTGGTCGCTGCGATCCCGCGTGGCCGCGCGGGAACGCCCGAGGATCTGGTCGGCACCGTGATCTACCTCGCCTCTCGAGCCGGCGCCTACACCACCGGAGCCGTGCTTCCGGTTGACGGCGGCTACGCGACGCTACGGTGAGGTCGGTGAAGGTCCAAGGACCCTTAAGCCGGCGTGCGCCGGAGCCGACGAACCGACTAGCGGGACGGCGACGTCTCGGGTCCGTGCGTGGCTGCTCGTCGGCCACGCTTCCTCGCCATCAGCAGCAACATGAGGCACACTAGCCACGCTGGCTACGGCCGGTCAGATGTGGTACGCAACGAAGGGATCGGCGTGCAGCACCCTCCATCGCGGCACGGACGCCTTCTCGGGCGTTCGGGCATCTTGATGGTCGCCGTCTTCGCTCTGGTCCTACCCTTCACCGCTCTGCCCGCGCAGTCGCAGTCGAGCGAGGAGATCCAGCGGGAGCTGCAGGAGACCGAACGCGAGGTCGAGCAGTACGAGTCACGCCTCGGCGATGTCCGCAGCGAACTCGACGTCGCGATCCAGGAGCTGGCCGAGATCGGGCTTCGTCTCGAGGAAGCCCGTGCGCGGCTCGTTGCCGCCGAAGGGCAGGTAGCGCTGGCCGAGAACGCTTTGGATGAGGCGCTGGAGGAGCGCGAGCTGGCCGCGGAGGAACACCAGGACGCGGTGCAGCTGCTCGATCGCACCGAGGTCCAGCTGCTCGAGGCGGAGCAGCGCCTGGCGACCCAGCTGATCGAGTCCTTCAAGTACGGATCCGCCGGTGCGCAGCGCGGAGCGATGATGCTCGAGGTGCTGCGGCGATCCGAGGATCCCAACAGCTTCGTCGTCGGGATGAAGCAGCTGCAGGCGGTCATCGACGACCAGGACTCCACGGTCACCGACGTCTTCACCCTTCGGGACGAACATGCTGACCTGGCCGACCAGGCTGCACTCGCACGTCGAGAGGCCTCCCAGGCCGCGGCCGACGCCGAGCAGACCTTGCAGAAGCTCGAGGAACTCAAGGCCGAGGCCGAACAGATCGCTCAGGATATCGCGGAGGACGAGCAGCGTCAGCGGCAGGTCACCGACGGGTTGCAACAGTCCGAGTCCGAGCTGGCCGCGACCCTCCAGCAGGTCAGCCAGCGCGAGTCCGAACAGCGTGCCGCGTTCCGCGAGGCCCGTGACCGCGAGGAGGCCGAGCGCGCTGCCGAGGAGGCTGCCGCGCGACGTGCCGCGAACCGCGGCGGAGGTGGCGGTAACGGCGGCGGCTTCCCGGGTGCACAGGGCGGCCCGTTCATCGACGGGATGGTCTGCCCGGTGCAAGGCGCGGTCGCGAGTCGGGATTTCCAGAACGACTGGGGTTTCCCCCGCTCCGGAGGTCGCTGGCATCAGGGCAACGATGTCTTCGCCAACCGCGGCACCCCCGTGGTTGCGGTGCACGACGCGACGGTGGTGTCGTGGAACCCACCGAGCAGCCAGACACGCCTCGGTGGGATCACGGTCACCTACGAGACGGCCGACGGCAGCCGCTGGTACAACGCCCACCTCGACACGATCGCGGACGGGGTCGCTCCCGGCGCCTCAGTGAGTCGCGGGCAGGTCATCGGCACCGTCGGGAACACCGGCAACGCCCGCACCACCCCGCCGCACCTGCACATCGGTCGACGTCACGGTGGGAGTCCCGTCAACCCCTGGCCGTCGATCAGCCAGGTCTGCCGCTGACCTGCTGAGCGGTTCAGCGAGCGGAGCGCACGCCGGGCGGAGGGGTCTGGGCGGGGTCCGCGTCGGGGATCCGAAGTCGTGGTAGGAACCAGTGGACCAAGGGGCCGATCGTCACCGCGAACAGCACGGTCCCCAACCCGACGGTGCCGCCCAGCACGTACCCGATGATCAGGACACCGATCTCGACCGTCGCTCGGGCGAGGCCGACCGGCCATCCGCGGCGTGCCAGTCCGGTCATGATCCCGTCACGAGGTCCGGAGCCGAGGCCGACGCCGAGGTAGAACCCGGAGCCGATACCGAACAGCAGGGGCCCGGCGATCATCAGCGCGACGCGCAGGGACAGGCTGTCCGGGGTCTGCAGCCACAACAGCGTCACGTCGATCACGATCCCGATCACCAGTACGTTCAGGACGGTGCCGACGCCGGGCCGTTCCTTCAGTGGCCACCAGAGCCCGAGGACACCCAGTCCGACGATGATCGCCATCATCCCGATCGGGATCCCCGTGTTGCGGGACAAGCCCTGATGTAGCACGTCCCAGGGACCGAGGCCGAGATCGCTCGCCACGCCTGCAGCGATGCCCCAGCCGCACAGCACGAGCCCGAAGATCAGTCGGGGGAGCCGTCGGCGCAGTTCGGTGCGTGCGTGGTTCGGGGACATGCGCGAACGGTAACCCGCCGACGGTTCCCCGGACGATCCGTTCGTCCTGCCGACCGCTCAGCGCTCGTCGCGCTCCTGCAGCCAGGTCTCGAGCTCGGCCCGGATATCGCGCAGCTCCTCGGGATCGCCCGGGTCGCCCAGACTGTCGGGGGGTGAGCTGTCCGCTCCGGTGTCCCGGCGGGCCGTCTTGCGGCCGCGGCCCCAGATCGGCGGGAAGATGCTCGCGAGTCGTCGTTGTCCGCGGGCGATCTGGTCGAAGGCCTGTCCGGCCGGAGAGCTCGGCAGCTGGCTCTCGTCGTCGGGGACGGCCAGGTCGACCCGCCACAACCCGTCGGTCTCCAACTCGCGGGTCGCGCCGAGGTTGTCGAACACCTCCAGCATGGCGTGGTTGCCGTCGAGGACGTAGTTGCGGAACACCTCGACCTGGTTACGACGTGCCCGTCGGGCGATGGCGCCGAGCAACAGGGTGCCAGCGCCGGTTCCCTGGTAGCGATCCGCGACGGTGACCGCGGCTTCGGCGACGCGCGGATCATCGGTGTTGCGGATGTAGCGGGCAACCCCGACCCCGGGCACCTCGGGACGATCGAGGTCGATGGCGACGATGGCCTCGTGGTCGACGTGATCGACCTGGGTCAGGTAGTCCAGCTGCTCGTCGGTCAGCTGCTCGATCGCCTCGTGGAACCGTAGGTAGCGCGTCGCCGGCGACAGCTCGGACATGCCAGCGGCGATCCGATCACGGTCCGAGGGGCGGATCTGGCGTAGGAGCACGTTCGTGCCGTCGCGGAGGGTGACCCGGCGATGCCACTCGCCCTGGGTCGGTTGCAGTGGATCGGTCACGGGTTCGCCTACCCCTCGGAGCGGTCACCCCAAGGGTAGGGGGCGGGAGCGAGGTTCCGGCCGACCAGCCGACGCCGGCTGTTGGCGAACCAGCCTCGCGACCATCTAGGCTTCCCTTCTCTTGGGGTGAACCTGGTGAACTCGGAGGTCGACGTGAGCGGTGGGCAGTGGTTGATGGCGTTGGGCGCGGCTGCGCTGGTTGCCGTGGGTCTGACCGCCGCGATGAGCTGGTGGCTGCTCGGCATCTGAACCGCACGACCGTTGGCGCCGAACCCTGCAGGACCCGACCCTTGCGGTGTGCCGGGTCCCGACCGATGATCGGTACGGGTAGGTCCTGAGGAGCGCCGATGCCAGTGAGCCGGATAGCTGCGGCAGCCGGTGCTGTTGCGGTCGTTGCCTCCATCGGGATCGGTGAACTCCTCGCGGGCCTCGTCGCGTCGGTTCCGTCCCCGGTGGATGCGATCGGTCAAGCCCTGATCCCGCGGTTCCCCGGTGCGGTCACGACCTGGGCCATCGCCACCTTCGGGTCGGCCAACCGGGCGGTGTTGCTCTCGTCGATCGTGGTGGTCGCGCTGCTGATCGGAGCGGCGGCCGGGGTCCTCGCCCGCGCGACCCCGGGCCTGCCCGTCGTGCTGTTCGTCCTCGCCGGTGGGTTCGGGGTCGTGGCGTCGTTGAACCAGCCCGGGGCCAGCTTCGTTCCGGTGCTGCTCGCGATCGCCGCGGCGGTTGCGGTCGGCATCGCCGTCCTCCGGGCCAGTACGCGCTACCTCGACGACCCTGGACGACCGCCTCCTGCTGGCGAGGACGGTGTCGGGACGGTGTCTCGGCGCCGGGTGCTGGTCTCACTGGGCGGTGTGGCGATCGCGTCGGTCGCGGTGGGTAGCTTCGGCCGTTGGGGAACCGCTGACCGCGTCCGTACCGCGCCGGCCGAGGTCTCCCTACCACCCCCAGGAGCGACCGGCCCGACCATCACCTCGGCGCTCGACGCGTCGAGCGAGATCGACGGACTCTCGCCGATCCTCACCCCAACGGACCGGTTCTTCCGCATCGACACGGCGTTGTCCGTCCCCCGGGTCGACCCGGACACCTGGCGACTGCGTATCACGGGGATGGTCGACCAGGAGCTCGAGTTCACCCTCGATCAGCTCCTGGACGAACCCTTCGACGAGGTGGATGCCACGATCGCGTGCGTGTCCAACGAGGTTGGCGGCGACCTGATCGGCACGGCGAGGTGGCTCGGGACCCCGCTGGTCGATCTGCTGGAGCGAGCCGGCATCGAGCCCGGCGCGACCCAGATCGTCGGACGCTCGGTCGACGGCTGGACCGCGGGGTTCCCGACCGAGCTCGCCCTCCAACAGCGTGAAGCGATCATCGCCGTGGGCATGAACGGTGAGCAGCTGCCGGAGCGGCACGGCTTCCCCGCACGGCTGATCATCCCCGGCCTGTTCGGGTACGTGTCGGCGACCAAGTGGCTGACCGAGATCGAGCTGACGACCTGGGAGGGCTTCGATGGCTACTGGGTCCCGCGTGGGTGGTCCAAGGAAGGGCCGATCAAGACCGCATCGCGCATCGACGTCCCTCGAGCACGCGAACGGGTCTCTGCGGGCGACGTGGTGGTCGCTGGGGTCGCCTGGGCGCCAACACGAGGCATCAGCGACGTCGAGGTGGATGTCGATGGCGAGGGGTTCCGTGCCGCGGACCTGGTCATGCCGTTGGCGGACACCACGTGGATCCAGTGGCGAACGACCATCTCCCTGGACGAGGGTGAGCATGAGCTGACCGTCCGGGCCGTCGACGGGGACGGACAGCGGCAACCGGAAGGGCCGGCGCCGCCCGCACCCGATGGGTCCGAGGGATGGCACCGAAGGACGGTGTCGGTGGCCAGCTAGTCGCCGAGCCGGACCGTGCGTTCCGGCCCACCTGCGTGCTTGGGCGGAACCGCACGTTCCGGCCCACGTGCGTGCTCGAACCCAACCGCGGTGCCCTCCAGCACGAACGTTCCGTGGCAACAACCACGAGCGGAGGTCGGCGGTGCGTATCGCCATCATCGGAACGGGCATCTCGGGCATGGCCGCGGGATGGCTGTTGTCGCGTCGCCACGAGGTCCACGTCTTCGAGCGCGACGATCGGGTCGGCGGGCACACGCACACCGTGCCCGTCCCCAGGGCCGGCGACGCACGACGAGGATCCGTCCCGGTCGACACGGGGTTCATCGTCTACAACGAACCCACCTACCCGCTGCTCACCCACCTGTTCGACGAGCTCGAGGTGGCGACACAACCGTCGGACATGTCCTGGTCCTTGCGCTGCGAGCGGTGCGACCTCGAGTACGCGGGCAACGCCAAGGGGATCGCCGCACAACCTCGACGTCTCGCGGATCCGAGCTACCTGCGGATGCTGGCGGACATCACCCGCTTCAACCGGCTCGGCCTGCAGTTGGTCGACGACCCTCGAGCGGCGAACGTCTCCCTCGGACACTTCCTCCGGGAGGCGGGGTTCGGGCACGGGCTGCGCGCCCACTACCTGCTGCCGATGGCTGCGGCTATCTGGTCCTCGGGTCCCGAGGTCGTCGATCGTTTCCCGCTCGGCACCCTCCTGCGGTTCCTGGACAACCACGGCCTGCTCGGGGTGTCCAGCCACCATCCCTGGCGCACCGTCGTCGGAGGGAGCTCGTCGTACATCCCGAAGCTGACCGCCCCGTTCGCCGATCGGATCCACCGCGGTGCTGGCGTCGCGGTGCTGAGTCGCGACAGCGACGGCGTCACCCTCCGGCTGCACGACGGCACGGTGCACCGCTTCGACGCGGTCGTGGTCGCGGCCCACGCCGACGAGGCGCTCGGCATGCTGGCGGACCCGACACCGCTCGAGAAGGAACTGTTGGGGGAGTGGGACTACGCGCCGAACGAGGCGTGGTTGCACACCGACACGTCACTGATGCCGCGGGCGAAGCGTGCCTGGGCCTCGTGGAACTACCTGCTCCAGGACTGCCGCACGCCGGGTGAGCAGGTGAGCCTGAGCTACCACATGAACCGTCTGCAGGCCCTGGACGAGCCTGAGGAGCACCTCGTCACGCTGAACCCGGCGACCCCGCCGGATCCGGCGAAGGTGACCAAGCGGATCACCTACACCCATCCGGTCTTCCGGCCCGAGTCCGTGGCGACCCAGCCGGATCTCGACCGGTTGAACGGCCAGCGACGTACCTTCTACGTCGGCGCCTATCATCGGTATGGGTTCCACGAGGACGGATTGTGGTCTGCGGTCAGAGCCGTCAGTCACCTTGGAGTCAGGTGGCCGCTGTGAGCACGCTTGCGATGAGCACGTCGGCGGTTGAGACGGCACGTGTCTACGCGCCGGCCACCCGCGCCTCGGCCCTGATGGTCGGATCGGTCCACCATCGCCGCCACCGGCCAACCACGAACGCGTTCCGCTACCGGACCTACCACGCGCTGATCGACGTCGACGAACTCGGTGAACTCGATCGCGAGGTAGCCGGGTTCGGCTACCGCCGCGCGGCGGTGACCAGTTTCCACGATGTCGACCACTTCGGACCACTCGACCTGCCGGTTCGCGCGAAGCTACGTCGCGTCCTCGCTGATCGCGGGGTCGCGCTCCCGGATGGGCAGGTCCTGGTCCTGACCAACCTGCGCATCCTCGGGCACGTCTTCAACCCGGTGAGCTGGTGGTTCTGTCATGACCCGGAGGGGGAGCTGCAGCTGATCGTCGCTGAGGTGAACAACACCTTCGGGGACTCCCATAGCTACCTGCTCACCGACCTGGAGCATCGCAACGGCGTCGTACGCGCTCGGGCCCCCAAGGTCTTCCACGTCTCGCCGTTCCTCCCGATCGAGGGGCTCGATTACCGGTTCACCTTCGTGCTGCGTGACCGGCGCATCACCGTCAAGATGGATGTCGACGATCACCAGGGCCGGCTGCTCGAGGCGACCCAGGACGGACGTCGCCGTGAGCTGTCGTCGCTGCGGCGCACCCTGCTGAGTCATCCGGTGATGACCTTGCACACCATCGCCGCGATCCACCTCCAGGCCGTCCGGCTGTGGGCGAAGGGGGTGCCCTTCTTCCGACGACCGACCCCGCCTGAAGACGGCTACCCACGGAGCGGCGACCCGGGTGCGCCTGCACCCGTGAGGTCGATCGAACCACCTCCGGTGCAACCGCTGATCGGGTCGCTCTCTCCGACGTCAACGGAGCTCGCGTCATGACCGTTGCCATGGCCACGTCCTCCCCACGCCCACCGACCTCAAGCGAACGACGTGCCTTCCGTCTCGTGACCTCGATGCTCGCTCAGGTCCAGGTCGGCGCGGTCGAGGTCGCCCTGCCGGATGGGCGCCGCCGCGTGTTCGGTGTGGCCGACGCGCCCCTGCGGTCGACGATCGAGGTGCACGACTGGCGCTTCTTCACCCGCCTGCTGCACGGCGCTTCGGTTGGGGTCGGCGAGTCGTACATGGAGGGGGAGTGGAGCTCAGTCGACCTCGTGTCGTTGTTCCGCATCGTGATCGCCAACCGGCGCGCGCTGCGGTGGGTCACCCCTGCCGCACTGCTCAACATCGCCGGCGACAAGCTGGTCCACGCCGCTCGGGCGAACCGGTTGGGGCGTTCGAAGCGCAACATCTCGGCGCACTACGACCTGTCCAATCAGCTGTACGAGCTGTTCCTTGACGACACGATGACCTACTCGGCGGCCTACTTCGAGGATCCGACGCGACCCCTCGAGGACGCTCAGGAGGCCAAGTACCGCCGGCTGGCGGAGAAGATCCGGCTCGACGAGGGCTGCCACGTGCTGGAGATCGGTTGTGGCTGGGGTGGGTTCGCCTCCTTCGCGGCGCGGACCTACGGCTGTCGGGTCACCGGCATCACCCTGTCGGAGCAACAGGCGGACTACGCCCGCGAGCGGATGCGTGAGGAGGGACTCGACCACCTCGTGCGGATCGAGGTGGTGGACTACCGCCAGGTGCGTGGCAGCTTCGATCGCATCGTGTCGATCGAGATGCTCGAAGCCGTCGGCCACCGCTACCTCGCGACCTACTTCCGTGCGGTAGACCAACTCCTCGCCCCCGACGGCTTGGCTGCCGTGCAGGTCATCACGATCCCCGAGCAACGGTACGAGAGCTACCGCCGCCGGCCGGACTTCATCCAGCGCTACATCTTCCCCGGTGGCCACCTGCCGTCGTTGGAGGCGTTGGCCGGGACGATGGGCTCCTCGTCCGAGCTGTACATCGATCACGTCGAGAACATCGGCATGCACTACGCCGAGACGCTCCACCGCTGGCGCATCCGGTTCCTCGCCAACACCCCGTCGGTCCTCGCCCTTGGCTTCGACGAGCGATTCGTCCGGATGTGGGAGTTCTACCTCGCCTACTGCGAAGGAGCGTTCCTCGCCCGCTACATCAACGACCTCCAGGTGGTGTTGACGCGGCCGATGAACGCGACACTTGGCTCGGAGCCCTACACGCACGAGCTCGTCCCCGTCAGCGAGGCGGACCTTCCTCACCGCCGCCTCGAGGTGGTCGATCGCGAAGGTGCCGCGTGAGCCGCCGGAAGCGGCCGGGGGCGTGGCTCATCGACGGCATCATCGATCGCGGCCTGCTGCCTGATCCACTCCTGACCCCCGTGATCCGACTGCTGTTGCGTGGGCGTCGTCGCCGCATCACCGCCGGAGACATCGAAGCGAGGTCGCAGCGCAAGCGCGCCCTCATCGCGGAGCTTGGCGCCGCGCCGGTCGCCGTGAGCACGGCCGAGGCCAACGAGCAGCACTACGAGGTGCCGACCGAACTGTTCGAGCTGATGCTCGGTCCGCACCTGAAGTACTCCTGTGGCTGGTACCCACCGGACGAACGCGGACGCACCGCAGCTGGAGCGTCGACCCTGCGTTTGGCGGAGGAGGCCATGCTCGACCTGACCTGCCAGCGAGCCGAGCTGGCAGATGGGCAGGACGTGCTCGAGCTCGGCTGTGGCTGGGGATCGCTCACCCTGTGGATGGCCGAGCGGTACCCCGCGTCGACGATCACGGCCGTCTCCAACTCGCGTACGCAACGCCGCTACATCGAGGCAGAGGCTCGCGAACGCGGGCTCACGAACCTGCGGGTTCTGACCTGCGACGTGAACCGGTTGGGGGTCGAGGAGTACGCCGACGTGGTGCGCGACGACTCCTTCGACCGTGTGGTCTCGGTCGAGATGTTCGAACATGTCCGCAACCACGGGCAGCTCACCAGCAGGATCGCCGGCTGGTTGCGCCCTGGCGGCAAACTGTTCGTGCACGTCTTCACCCACGCCACCGACCCCTATCCCTTCGAGACGGGATCCCGCGCCGACTGGATGGCACGTCACTTCTTCACGGGAGGGCTGATGCCCTCCGCCGACCTGCTGCTGCACAGCGTCCGTGGGCTGGCCATCGAGGACCAGTGGGCGGTGTCGGGCAAGCACTATGCCCGTACCCAAGAGGCATGGCTCGAGCGCCTCGACGCGCATCGGGATCAGATCCTCGCGCTGTTCGAGGGGGAACCCGCGGTGGCGCTCTGGCGACGATGGCGCGTGTTCACCATCGCCTGTCGGGAGCTGTTCGCCGCGCGAGGCGGTGACGAGTGGTACGTATCGCACTACCGCTTCGTGCGAGGAGCATCATGACCGACGAGTTGTTGAAGGACGCTGAGCACCGTTTCCATGAGGCCTGTGAGCACGCCGAGCTGTCCACCGACGCGATCGAACGCCTCGAGCTGCCGGAGGCATCCTTGAAGGTGTCGATCCCGGTTCGCATGGACGACGGCACGCTGCGGACCTTCGCTGGGTATCGCGTCCGATACGACAGCACCCGTGGCCCGGCCAAGGGTGGGATCCGCTTCCACCCCGATGTCAGTGCGGCCGAGGTCACCACCCTGGCGTTCTGGATGACCTTCAAGACCGCGCTGATGGACCTGCCCTTCGGCGGCGGGAAGGGGGGCGTCGCCGTCGACCCGAAGGAACTGTCGATGGCCGAACTCGAGCGGCTGTCTCGTGGGTACGTGGCGGCGGTCGCCGATGTGATCGGTCCGGACAAGGACGTCCCGGCCCCGGACGTCGCGACCAACGAACTGGTCATGGGCTGGATGGTCCACGAGTACGGCAAGATCACCCGTTGCCACCAGCCGGCCGTGATCACCGGGAAGCCCATCCCGCTCGGTGGCATCGCGGGGCGGTCAACGGCGACCGCCGATGGCGCCTACCTCGTCGTGCGTGAGCTGACCGAGCGCGTCCTCCCGGACGTCGAGGAACCCACGGTCGCCATCCAGGGGTTCGGCAACGCCGGGGCGCAGTTGGCGACGATCCTGTCCGATGCGGGTTGGAAGGTCGTTGCTGTCAGCGACTCCTCAGCGACGGTGCACGACCGTGACGGACTGGACGTGGCGGCCGTACGTCAGCACAAGGACGACACCGGCTCGCTGGCGGGCGCACCGACCGGAGAAGAACTCGCGCGCGACGCGGTGCTGGAGACGGAGGTCGACGCGCTGGTGCCAGCGGCCCTGGAAGGCGCGATCCATGGCGACAACGCGGCAGACGTGCGCGCCAAGGTGATCTTCGAGGTGGCGAACGGCCCCGTGACCGCCGA
>SKNK01000449.1 GCA_007120565.1 Nitriliruptoraceae bacterium
TACACCACCGATCGCTACTCGACGCCGTGGGGACCGGCGATCAACGTGGACGGGCCAGGTGCGGATCAGGTCCGCCGGTGGATCGTCGAGAGTGTCGTCGGGTTCGTCCGTGATCTCCATCTCGACGGGTTCCGACTGGATGCGGTGCACGGCATCATCGATACCTCGGCGGTCCACCTCCTCGAGGAGTTGACCACCGCCGTGCACACCGAAGGTGAGCGTCAGGGCAAGCGGGTCCACGTGATCGCCGAGAGCGACCTCTGCGACCCCCGCATGGTGCGCCCCACCACCGCTGGCGGCTACGGGTTGGACGCCCAATGGGCCGATGACTTCCACCACATCGTGCACGTCGCGCTGACCGGCGAGCGTGATGGCTACTACCTCGACTTCGCTGGCCTCCCCGACCTGACGGCGATGTTGCGGGACCGGTTCGTGTACGCGGGGCGGTACTCGTCGTACCGGGAGCGCACGATCGGCCGTCCGGGACCGGACGTGGCCTACGACCGGCTGGTCGTGTGCGTGCAGAACCACGACCAGGTCGGCAACCGCATGCTCGGTGACCGGCTGACGGAGCTGACGGACGGGGCGGGCAGCCGCTTCGCCGCGGCGATGTTGCTCACCTCCCCCTTCGTCCCGATGCTGTTCATGGGCGAGGAGTACGCCGAGCCGGCCCCCTTCCAGTACTTCGTCTCGCACACCGAGCCCGCCCTGATCGAGGGGGTCCGCACCGGCCGGCGCGCGGAGTTCGCCTACTTCGCCGACCAGGGTGAAGCGCCAGACCCGCAGGACCCGGCGACCTTCGAACGCTCGAAGCTGGACCGCAGCCTGGCCGCGCAGCCCGGGCGACACGCGACGACCTTCGCGCTCTACCGGCACCTGATCCGGCTACGACGTGAGCTCCCCTTGCTGGGTGATCCGTCCGCCCCGGATCCTGACGTCGTTGCCGTGCCGGAGCGTCAGGCGATGGCGTGGCAGCGACGTCGAGGTGACGACGCCGTGATCGTCGCCGTGAACGCCGAGACCTCGCCCGTGACCATCGACGTCCCGGAGGCACCCGGACCTTGGCAGGTGGCGTTCGACACCTCGGATCCCCGATGGGGCGATGATGACCCGCCGTCCGAACCAGCCCCGACGACCGTGTCCGAGCGGGCCGATGGGGTGCTGCAGGTCGAGGTGGCTCCCCGGACCGTGCGGGTCCTCCGTTCGGGTGAGGTCCAGCGATGAGCGAGGCGCACCGATGACGACGGCCCGATCATGAGCGAGCGTCGGATCCCCCGCGCCACGTACCGGCTGCAGCTCACCCCGGACCTCACGTTCGAACGCGCGGCGGAGCTCGCGCCACAGCTGGCAGCGCTCGGTGTCAGCCACCTGTACCTCTCGCCCTTCCTCGAGGCCGTGCCGGGCTCGACCCACGGCTACGACGTGATCGACCCCACCCGCATCCGAGAAGCGCTCGGCGGCCCCGAGGGCCTGGCGACGCTCGCGAAGACGGCCCACGAGGTCGGCCTCGGGTTGATCGCGGACATCGTTCCGAACCACGTCGGGTTGGTCAGCCCGGCCAACCCGTGGTGGTGGGACACTCTGCGCCACGGACCCGAGGGCCGGTTCGGACGTCACCTCGACATCCGGTGGCGCGCGGGCGCCCACGGCCAGCCGACGTTGCTGGTCCCGGAGTTGGGTTCGCCGCTGGACGAGGAGCTCGCGGGTTCCGACCTGTGCCTGGAACACCGCACCGCGGACCGGGCGCCCGACCGCGACGGCTACCGCATCGTCTACCACGACCATGCCTGGCCGGTGCGGCCGGGCAGCCTGGCGGCTATCGGGCTGGCCGAGGACGACGTCGAAGCCAGCCTCACGCGCGTCGGTCAGGACCGCGCCCTGCTCGCTGACCTCCTCGACCACCAGCACTACCGCCTCGGGTACTGGCGCGACGCCAACGATCACCTCGATCACCGCCGGTTCTTCGACGTGACGACCCTCGGTGGCGTGCGCATCGAGGACCCTGAGGTGTTCGCCGATGTCCACGCCGCGGTCCTGCCGCTGCTCGCCGATGGCACCCTCGACGGGCTGCGGATCGACCATCCCGACGGACTCCGCGATCCCGTGGGCTACCTCCACCGCCTGCGCCAGACCGTCGGCCCCGAGCCGTGGATCGTGGTCGAGAAGGTGCTCGAGCGCGGCGAGCAGCCCCGCACGGAGTGGCCGATCGATGGGACCGTGGGGTACGAGATCGCCGACCTGATCCTCGGGCTTCAGGTGGACGGCGCAGCCGGGCCGGCGCTGGATCAGCTGCAAGCGGAGTTGACCGGCGCACCGCTCGATCGCGAGGCGATGGCCGAGGACGCGAAGCGCACCGCGCTGTCGGCCCTGTTCGGCGCCGAGCGGCGATGGGTGACCGCTGAACTGCTCGACGCCGCACCTCACCTGGACCCCCAGCGCGCCCACGACGCCCTGGTCGAGTTGCTGGTGGCCTGGCCCGTCTACCGGACCTACGTCCGCGCCGAGGACGGCGAGGTGGCCGACGCCGATCGCCAGGTGATCACCGACGCGACCGCCACGGCACAGGCCACGCGGCCCGACCTGGCCGACGACATCCAGACCGTTGCCGACCTCCTGCTCTGGAACGAGCGGCCGGAGGGTGCGGATCGCTTCGTCGCGAGCTTCCAGCAACTGACAGGCCCGGTGATCGCCAAGGGCCTCGAGGACACCGTGCTCTACCGCGATCTGCGGTTCGTCGCGGTGAACGAGGTCGGTGGACATCCGGGAGAACTCGGTCGCAGCGTGGAGGAGTTCCACGCTGCGAGCGCACAGCGGCAGCGCGACCGTCCCCACACGATGGTGCTCTCCTCCACCCACGACACCAAGCGCAGCCACGACGTCCGGGCACGGCTCGCCGTCCTGTCGCAGGACCCGACCTGGTGGGCTACGACCGTGCACCGCTGGCACGAGCTCACCGCA
>SKNK01000430.1 GCA_007120565.1 Nitriliruptoraceae bacterium
ACGACATATCGCCCCCGAAGAACTGGTCGCGTTCGCGGAGGCCAAGCTCGCGGGGTTCAAGGTTCCGCGCCGCATCGAGGTGATGGAGGAGCTGCCGGTGACGGGCAGTGGCCGTGTCCAGAAGTTCGAGCTGGAACGCCTGCTTCTGGGGTGACCGCGTCCGGGAGTCAGGCGTGGGCTACCGGGAGGTGGCGGCCGTTGGCTGACGCCGCACTGAAGCCGATGCGGACGCGCTGCCCGATCGCCGGGAGCTCCTCCGTGGTCCGCGTCAGGATGCACGGCCCCGCGTCGAGGCGGACGACGGCTAGGCCGTAGCCGGCAGAGACGGAGGCGCTAGGAGGCCGGTCGATGCGCGTGGTCGACTCGACCACGCCCACCGGGTCCGTGTCGACCCACGCCAGCGACTCCGCGAGACACGAGGGGCAGGTGCCCCGGGCGAGGAGGGTTGTGTGGCCGCAGTCTGCGCAGTGCTGGATCCGCAGCACGCCCCGAGCAGCGCCCTCCCAGAAGGGGTGCTCCTCTGTGGGGTCGGTGGTGGTCATGTTGCACCCTCCAGCACGACGGAGACATGTGAGGACAGGATCCCACCGATGCCGTTGACGAGGGCGAGATCGGCGTCGCTGACCTGCCGCCCCGTGGCACGTCCCTGCAGTTGGAGCACCGCCTCCGCAACGAGGTGGATGCCACCGTTGATCGCGGAGAGCATGCCACCGTTGGTGTTGACCGGCAGTGTCCCGTCGAGGTCGAAGGCGCCGTCTCGTGCCATGGCCCCGGCGCTGCCTGCGGGTGCGATGCCGAGTTCCTCGAGCTGGATCGCGGCGGTGATCGTGAAGCTGTCATAGACCATCAGGAGGTCGAGGTCCTCGACCCGACGGCCCGCAGCGACCAACGCTTCGGTGGCCACCCTCCCGCTGATGGAGCTGCCCAGCCGGGCCGTCGCGAGTAGGTGCTCGTGCGCATGGCCCTCCGCTGTTGCCGCGACGGCGATCGGACGGTTCGGTGTGTCGCCGGGTGTCGCACTCACGACCAATGCAGCACCGAAGTCGGTGATGAGGCAGCAGTCGAGACGCGTCAGGGGCACCGCGATCGAGGGGGAGCCACGCACGTCGTCGGTGGTGATCTGGGCGCGCTTGTGGGCCGCAGGATTGCGTGCGGCGTGCCTGCGGAACGCGACGGCGATCTCTGCAAGGTCGTGTGCCGTTGCGCCGGTTTCGGCGAGGTAGCGGGTGGCATGGAGCGCGTAGAGGGCGGGGATCGTCGGGGCCAGCGGCGCCTCGAGGTCAGGATGTCCCACCCCGGCGAGCTTGGAGACCACGGCTTGCTGTGACGCGCCCGAAGCCCGGTTGTCGGCCCAAGCAACGAGCACGTGCCGACAACGCCCTGCGCGGATGAGGAGTTCGGCCTGACGAAGTAGAGAGGTCCCGGTCGCGCCCCCAGCGTTGAGTGTGAAGCAGGTGCTGGGCCGAGTACCGAGAGCCTCCGCGGTCGCATCCGCCGGCATGAGTGCGTCGTCGACCAAGGAGTACCCGGTCACGAGGCCATCGATGTCGTCGGGGCCGAGCGCGGCGTCGCGGACGGCGCGCGATCCCGCCTGCACGAACAGGTCGATCGCACGGCGGCCCGGGGCTGGCACGTCGGCAAGTCCCACTCCGGTGATCCACGCCTGGTCTGGCATCGCGGGCCTCCCTATCGGTGGTGTTCCGGCGTCTGTTCGTACGTGGTTGACGAGGGCAACATACTGGGTAGTATGTTCACCACCTACTGAGTAGGATGTCGCCGGAGGGTGAGGCTGGCTCGGTAGGCATCGTGCAGGCGTCGGGAGTCGCTTGCGGACCGAGGAGAGCGTCAGTGTCCAAGGCGGGTCTGTTCCTAGAGGATTTCGAGGTTGGTCAGGTCTTCGAGACGAAGCAGCGCACGATCTCCGAGGAGGACGTGGCGCAGTTCGCCGAACTGACCGGTGACCACAACCCGCTCCACACCGATGCGGAGTTCGCTGCATCGACCGTGTACGGCCAGCCGATCGCCCACGGCCTGCTCGGACTCAGTGTGCTCGTCGGCTTGTTCGAGGACGAGGGCATCTTCCACGGCACCGCGTTGGCGTTCCTGGGGATCGAGCAGTGGAGCTTCCGGGCCCCGATCTTCTTCGGTGACCGTGTACGAGCCCGCATGACGATCGACGGGGTCCGTCGCAGCGAGTCCGATCCCCGTAGAGGCATCGTGACACGGCGCTACGAACTGCTCGATCAACGAGACAAAGTGGTCCAGGACGGTGTCACGACCGTCATGGTGCGTGCCCGCGAGTCCAGCTAGTCACACGGGGCAACCCCGTAGTCAGCACAACCGGCAGTCAGAGTTCCCGCGAGAGCCTCGTGGGACGCGAGATGGCCGACAGGCCAGGGAGAGGGAGAGAACATGCGCGTCCATGGTTTTCCACGCCAGCGAGCACGAACCTCGTGGCTCGGATGGCGAACGCTTGCCGCGCTCGCGATCGCGGGTCTCGTTGCGGTCGCCTGTGGTGAAGCGGTCGATCCGGGCGACGACGAAACCGCTGAGGCGGCCGACCCCGACGAGACGGAGGACGCTGGTGACTCTCCAGCACCGGAGGGTGGAGAGATCACGATCGGAGCGCTCCTCGCGATGACCGGGGGAGGCTCCTGGTATGGCGAGGTCATGAGCGCGGGTGCGGAACTCGCGGTCGAGGAGCTCAACGCTGAAGGCGGCGTCGCTGGGTACACCTTCAACCTGGTCGTGGAGGACCATGAGAGTGGATCCGCCGATGCGGCGATCTCAGCGGTACGCAAGCTGATGGATGTCGACGACGCATCCGTGGTCCTCAGTTCCTTCACCGCGCCAACCGTGGCGGTCCAACCGACCACGCACGAGGCCGGGGTTCTGCTGTTGAACGGCGGTGGTGTCGGTGACGAGTTGATCGGTCAGGAGGGGCTGTACAACACCCG
>SKNK01000494.1 GCA_007120565.1 Nitriliruptoraceae bacterium
TCACGCTCGAGGCAGCCCAAGGCTCCTCATGACCACGACCGGCCCTCACCCCTCGACCTTACCCATGCCGCCATGGAGCTCGCCACAGCACTTGACAGCACTTAGAAAACCTTGACAGTGCACAGCCACGGACGGGAAGGTTCGCCTGCGGCGGTCGCCGCACGCACCGAGGCACAGGGAGTTCGAGATGTCGGAACTGCAAGACGCCGCCGAGGCCGCACTCAGGACCATCGGTGTCAACGTCGACGAGACCACGCCCATCCGGTCGGTCCCGTCGCCGTTGACCGAGGAACTCCTCGCACCGGCACCCACGACGGATCGAGCCGGTGTCGAGGCGGCGATCGAGCGGGCTACCTCGGCGTTCCCGGCCTGGGCGGACCTGCCAGCCCCGGCACGGGGTGCCGTTGTCCGCCGGTTCGGCGACCTGCTGCGCGAACACAAAGACACCCTCGCGGACCTGATCACGCTGGAGGTCGGCAAGATCGCCAGCGAGGCGCGCGGCGAGATCCAGGAGATGATCGACGTCTGCGATCTCGCCGTCGGGTTGTCCCGACAGGTTGGTGGACTCACACTGCCGTCTGAGCGGCCCGGCCACCAGCTCCTGGAGAACTGGAACCCCCTCGGACCGATCGCGGTCATCTCGGCCTTCAACTTCCCGGCCGCCGTGTGGTCCTGGAACACCGCGATCGCGCTGATCTGCGGTGACACCGTCGTGTGGAAGCCCTCCGAGCGGACACCCCTGATCTCCCTTGCCGGGTCTGCGCTGCTCGACCGGGCGCTCGACGAAGCCGGCCATCCCGATGTCCACCAGCTGGTGTTGACCGCCGATCCGGAGGACGCCGCTCCCCTGCTCGACGACGACCGCATTCGTCTGGTCAGCGCCACCGGCAGCACCCGGATGGGGGAACACGTCGGTCCGCGGGTCCAGCGCCGGTTCGGTCGGGTCCTGCTGGAGCTCGGCGGCAACAACGCGGCGATCATCACCCCGTCGGCGGACCTCGACCTCGCCGTCCGCGGTTCGGTGTTCGCCGCCGCGGGAACCGCTGGGCAGCGGTGCACCACCCTGCGCAGGCTCATCGTGCACCGTTCCCTCGCCGACGAGATGACCGACCGCATCGGGAGTGCCTACGAACAGCTCGCGGTCGGCAACCCGTGGCGCAACGACGACGTCCACGTCGGACCGCTCATCGACGAGTCGGCCTACGACAACATGCGCGACGCGCTCGACCGTGCTGAGACCTCAGGCGGCCAGCGGGTGACGGGCGGCGAGCGCGTCACGGTCGGCCCCGGCGGCTGCTACGTGACCCCAGCCATCGTCGGCATGTCGAAGCAGACCGACCTCGTCCGCGAGGAGACCTTCGCACCGCTGCTGTGGGTGCTGCCCTACGACGACCTCGACGAGGCGATCGCGATCCACAACGACGTCCCGCAGGGGCTCGCGTCGTCGATCTTCACGCGCGACGTTCGCGAAGCAGGACGGTTCACCGGTCCCCTGGGGTCCGACTGCGGCATCGTCAACGTCAACGTGGGTCCGTCCGGCGCCGAGGTGGGTGGCGCCTTCGGTGGCGAGAAGGCCACGGGCGGCGGACGCGAGACCGGCTCCGACGCGTGGAAGGCGTACATGCGCCGAGCCACGACGACGATCAACCACTCCGACGAACTTCCCCTCGCCCAGGGCGTCGAGTTCTAGGGTTCACCCGACCCCGGGGGCTCACCAGTTCGAGCGAGCCACCGACGGAACGACGCTGTCCGGCTCCGTCAGTCCGGACAGCTGCTTCGCCCACGTCAAGGCATCGACGTGCGCCGCCGCCAATGCCGAGGTGGAGAAGCCGAGGTGGCCACCGAGACGCACCAAGGTGGGCCAGTCGGCGCTCTCCGCGGCCAACTGGATGTCCAGCAGCACACGGAAGTGGTTGTCCTCGCCGGCGAGGGCCGCACGGACGTCCTCGTTCACCGGCAGCTGCGACAGGGCCGGTTCGCTGACCACCGCGTCGCGGCCGAGCACGGAGAACATCCCGGCGGCGAAAGCTTCGAGCCCTCGTCCGGTCCCGTGTCGCTGCTCCAGGGCTTCGCAGTAGCGGCCCCGCACGCTGGCCAGGATCATCAGCTCCGGGTGTTCATCTCGCACGATGGACGACAGGATCAGCAGCCGCACCCATCGGTGCACCGCTCGGCTCCCCAGCATCAGCAACCCCTGACGCACCGACGTCAGCTCGCCCCAGCGCGACGTCGCCGCACAGATGACGCTCAGGAACCGGTCTGCGAGGGTCAGGTCGCTGCGGATGAGGGCATCGAGTTCCTCGAGGTCGACCTCATCGCGGGTGCAGGCACGCAGGAGCTCGAAGTGCACCGAGGACAGCCCAAGGGGGCGGGTGCTGCGGACGGCTCGCGGCCGCGTGAAGAAGAACCCCTGCACCAGGGTTGCTCCTGCGCCGATCACGCGGTCGAAGGACGCAGGTTCCTCCACCTTCTCGGCACAGACGGCGATGTCGCGCCGTGCCAGGTCCCGGATCAGCTGGAGCGCAGCCGTCTCGCCGCTGCGTAGGACGTCGACCTTCACCAGGTCGACCGCATCGGCGAGATCCAACCGAGGATCCCCAGGCACGACCCCGTCGAGTGCGACCTTGAAGCCCGCGCCTCGGTGCGCCCGGATCGCTTCCCAGAGGCCGTCCAGATCTCGGGTGTCGTTGACCACCTCGAGGACGAGGCCCTTCGTCGGCAGGTCGAGCAGGCACCCGTCCCGGAGCAACGGGGTCGGGACGTTGATGAACGCCTCGTCGCCGTCAGCGAGCAGGTCACGTCCGAGTCCGATCACGCCGTCGATCAGGATGGTCGCGGTCTCGCGGATCCCCTCCTCCGGCCGATCGGGAGCGGCCCCGGAGGCATCGCGGTACAGCAGTTCGTGCCCCACGACGGACAGGTGAGGATCCAGGATCGGCTGGCGGGCGA
>SKNK01000212.1 GCA_007120565.1 Nitriliruptoraceae bacterium
CAGCCACCGACGGAGGTCGCATGTCCCGGCTACGTCCCTGCTTCGCTCGCACCATCGACCTGGCCCTCGAAGCTACGGTCGCCCCTTCCTTCACCCGGATCGGACACACGGTGCGGTCCCGCCTCGAGTCGTGGCCCGACCTACCGTCGCTCCCGGGGACCGGTCTGCGGGTCCTGGTGACGGGCGCCAACTCCGGACTCGGCTACGCGACGACACGCGCCGTGCTCGCGGCGGGCGGCGAGGTCATCGGCACCGTCCGGACGCCACAACGTGGCAACGACGCGCTCGCGAGCCTGGTCGAGGAACTCGGTTTCGCCGCAGCAGCTCGGGCACGCTTCGAACTGCTCGACCTGGCTGAGTTGGACTCCGTGCGGGGTCTCGCGGCCCGCCTCACCGAGGATGAACCTGCGATCGACGTGGTCGTGCACAACGCCGGAGCGATGTTCTCGGACCGGCAACTCACCGATGATGGGCTCGAGCGCACCTACCAGATCCACGTCGTCGCTCCGTTCCTGCTCACCACGCTGCTGCTCCCCCACCTGCGCCGCTCCGCCGTCGGACGGGTCATCACCGTGACCTCCGGCGGCATGTACACCCAGGAACTCGACGTGACGCGGATCGAGTCCAACGGCGACTACCAGGGGGCCACTGCCTACGCCCGGGCGAAGCGAGCACAGGTCGAACTCACCACCGCGTGGGCCGACCGCATCAGCGACGTCGAGGTCCACGCCGTCCACCCAGGCTGGGCGCTCACCCCGGGCATCGAAGCCTCCCTGCCGACCTTCCGCCGGATGGCGGGGCCACTGCTGCGCACGGCGGATCAGGGTGCCGACACGATCGCCTGGTTGACGCTCCGCCCCGAGGCAGGAGGCAACGGTCAGCTCTGGCACGACCGGCGGCCCCGATCGGTGCATCGGGTCCCCTGGACCCGAACCGATGACGCCGAGGTAGCCCGCTTGTGGGACCGGGTCGTGCGCGACGCCGGTATCGACCCGCTGGCCGCCACCGAGGCTGCCCTACGGTCGGAGGCCGAGCCGAACCCCGGCCCCGCGCGGTCAGCTCCCCGGTAGATCGTCGAGGGCGATGAGGGCTACCCGGCGACCCGCATCGTAGAGCGCAGCCAGATCACCGGCAGCTTGCGCCCGCTTCAGCCGCGAGAAGCTCAGATCACGACCGGGCACCTCGGCGTCGGTCGGGTCGTCGCCGACGGTCACGAGGAACACCCCACGGTTGGGGCCACCCTTGTGCAGTTGGCCGGTCGAGTGCAGGTAGCGGGGGCCGATGCCGACGGTGACCGGCACGTTGTGGCGGCGACGAAGTTCGTCCGCAGCTGCACGGACGCGGCGTTCGTCACCACTGCCCGGGGTCACGAAGGCGAGCAGAGCCAGGTAGTCGCCCGGCTCCACCTGCTTGAGCACCTCATCGGGAGTGGTCGTTGCCGGCAGGTCCTCGCCGGCCGAGAGCACCTTGGAGGTCGCCGCCTTGGCGGAAGCGACGTCGGGCTGATCGAAGGGGTTGATCCCGAGCAGCGCTCCGGCGACCGCCGTCGCGAACTCCCAGCGCACGACCTCACGCGCAAGTTCCGCCGGCCCCTCCCAGGGCAGATCGACCACGGGCACGCCCTGCGCGGCGACCTGCGCCGACCGCGCTTCGTCCCCAACGACGACCACCAGCCGGTCGTCACCCAGGTGGACCTCGCCGGGATCCTCGTCGACGACCGGCACCACGCCAACGCCGTGCTTGCCGGTGGACTCCGCGACCAACTGCTCGATCCAGAGACCGAGCGACGAGATCTCCGGTGGCAGGACGAGGGTGAGCTTGTCTCGGCCTTCCTGTGCGGCAGCCGCCATCACGGCACCCAACATCGCTGGTCCGTTGACCTGTGGATCGACGGAACGAGCCGCTACCAGTTCGTCGCGAGCCGACGCGACGTGGTCCGACACGTCGAGACCCAGCAAGGCTGCAGGCCACAGCCCGAAGGGCGTCAGTGCAGAGAACCTTCCCCCAACATCAGGCTGGCCGTGGAACACCTGCCGGAAACCTTCGGCCTTCGCGCGGGCGTCCAACTCGCTTCCAGGATCGGTGATGGGGGTGACGAAACGCCCCGCATCGTCGCCATGGGCGTCGACCAGCCGGGCCAAGAAGCGTTCGAAGTGGCAGGCCATCTCGATGGTCGTCCCCGATTTCGACGCCGGCACCAGCAGCGTGCTGGACCACGGCAGTGCCTCCTCGACCGCCAGCACCGCCCCGGGGTCGGTGGAGTCCAGGACCCGCAACCGCGGTGCCCCCGGGCGCGAGCCGAAGGTGGTCGCCAGTACCTCGGGGTACAGGGAGGAGCCCCCCATACCGACGAGCAAGACGTCGGTGATGCCTTCCTTGGCCACGTCCTCAGCGGCCCGATGCAGTTCGTCTGCGACCGCGTCGGCACGGTCTGGGGCGTCCAGCCAGCCCAGCCGATCCGAGATCTCGGTCGGATCCTCGCCCCAGACGGTGTGGTCCTGGTCCCAGATGCGAGGCACCAACGCCATGGCTGCCGAACTGCCGGCAGCGACCGCGTCGGTGAGGGGGCCCAACTCCATGTCATGCTCCTGTTGGCGGGGTGATCGGCGCCGGCCAAGCAGCGTAGGGCGACCGGTAGCCTCCGCGTACGTCCTCCCCCTGCCTCATCGACGACAGGCTGAACATGAGCGACCAACCCACACCCGACCCGGAACGCCAGCAACAGAAGGTCAACGTCGTCGTTCCTGACGACGTCAAACACGGCGAGTACGCCAACTTCCTTCTGGTCTCGCACTCGCCGCACGAGTTCACCCTGGACTTCTGCCAGCTGCTGCCTTCAGGCGAGAAGGGCAAGGTCAACGCCGAGGTGGTCTCACGCGTACGCATCGCGCCGACCATGGTCGGGCGGGTCCTGAGCGCGTTGAACACCAACCTGTCCAACTACG
>SKNK01000422.1 GCA_007120565.1 Nitriliruptoraceae bacterium
ATCGTCAGCGGGCACAGAGCCATCGGGCACGGAAGCCAAGCGGGAGCCTCTCACACGAAGAAGGTCGCCACGAGCCTGGGGCAGGGGCGGTTGAACACCCCCATCCTACCAGCTGGCACCTCGTCACCGGCGGCGCTGGAACGTCCTGTGGACGGTCGAGACCCCTTACGCGTACCCCACCAGCGGAGATGGGGTCCCTGCGCTCTGACAGCCGTTGAGCCGCAGATCCTCCGTGGAGGAGGGTGGCAACCCCGTGGATGTCTGGCAGCCGTCACCGGTCACCGCAACGGCGTCGAACTAGTCGCCTTCGAGGGCATCGATCGTCTTAGGCCAGTCGTCCTTGAGCAACCGTGAGAGGCTGCGATCCGCGAGCAGTTTGCCGTCGGTCTGACACCGCGGGCAGTAGTTGGTCTCGTTGGCGGCGTACCGGATCCGTTGCACCTCGGTTCCACAGTCAGGGCAGGGGTGACCGAACCGTCCGTGGACGGCGAACCCCTCCCGGAACGCGGTGACCTTGGTCGGGAACCCGTCGCCGGTCTGCTCGCGCAGGAGCGCCGTCCAGTCGCGCAGCACCCGCTGGGTCACCTCGTGGAGGCGTGCTACCTCGTCGTCGCTGAGGTGATCGGTCCGACGCACGGGTGATAGCCGGGCGGCATGGAGGATCTCATCGGAGAAGGCGTTGCCGATACCGGCGAAGCGGCGAGGGTCGGTCAGGACCCGCTTCAACGTGCGGCGCTCGAGGCGCAGCCGCTCCGCGAACCCCTCCACCTCGACGTCGAAGGGCTCCACGCCCCCGCGGTCGTGTTCAGCCAGAGCGTCGGGCCCACGGACCAGGTGCATCGAGGCCCGTCGCTTGCTGCCGGCTTCGGTCAACAGCAGCGTTCCTCCCGGCTCGTCGGCGCTGCCTGGTGCCGAGACCTCGATGGCGGCGAGGCCGATCCGGCCTGGTGGCGACGCTCCCGGATCACCCCAGCGCAACCGCCCGGCGATCATCAGGTGGACGACGAGGTACCAGGGCTCTGGCTCCCCGTCGGGTACCGAGAGCTGCCACACCAACCGTTTCCCGATGCGGTCGATCCCTTCGATCCGGCTACCGATGAGCCCATCGATGGGTGGGTCATAGGTGCGGAGCAGACTGACTCCCGTGACCTGCACCCGGGTCACCGTGGCCTCCTGCATGCGAGGATGCAGGGCGGCGAGGTAGTCCTCGAGGTCGGGAAGCTCGGGCATCGGTCAGCTCAGAAGGTCACGATCACGGGTTCTCGGCGAGCTGGTCGGCGAGGTCGCTCAACTGCGCCATCGAGATCATGCCCGAGCCACGCCACACCAGGGCTCCGTCGCCGTCGATGGCGACCCAGAAGGGGGTCCCGGACAGCCCGTACGCCGCGGCCGCAGACGACGAGGCATCATCGACCAGGATCGGTCCCGGGTAGGCCTCCTCCTCGAACCAGTCCTGCGGTGGCCAGTTCCCGCGGCCACGGTCGTGGTTGGTCGAGACCATGACCAGATCGACCTCATCTGGCAGGTTGCCTTCGTTGAGCCACGTGGTCAGGGAGGGCAACTCCTCCTGACAGGCGGGACACCAGGATGCCGCGAATGTGACCAACTGGGGCCGGCCGGGTCCGCCGATCTCGACGGAGGTTCCGTCGAAGTCCTCCCCGACGACCTGCGGCGTTGGCTGCCCGACCGCAGGATCCTCACCCTCCGCATCGTGGGGCGGGAAACCTTCGCCGCTGACCTCCACGTCGCGGGCAACGTCATCCATCGTCGGGATGTCGGCGCGTTCACCGGAGTCCCGCGCGGTCAGCAACCCGATCACGATCGCGAGGACGACCACCACCACCCCGACGACGATCAGGATGATGCGCTGCTTGCGTTCGGCAGCCTTGCGCGCTTCCGCGCGGGCGTTCGGGCGCTTCTTCGGCGCCGTCGATCCGGACTTGTTCGTAGCCACAGGGACTCCTTGGCGGTTCTACGGTGCCGAGGTCGGCTGAGGATCGTGATCGAGGTCGTCATGGGCATCGCTGCCGGACCGAGCGGCAAGGGTGAGCAGGATGATCGCGAGGAACCCGGTGCCGGCCATCATCGGCAGCGTGAGCAAGCCGAACTCCTCGACCCATCGCAGGGAGCAGGGTGCCACCGGATCACACACCCCGCCTAGGGCCGGACGTCGCTCGATCACAACGTGCCAGATCGCGATCCCCAGCCCGATGGTGGCGATCGGCATCGCCGTTCGCCACACGTCTCGGTCGCGCCGCCAGGTTGCGACACCCAGGATGACAACCAGTGGGTACATCGCGATCCGCTGGTACCAACACAGCGTGCAGGGTAGGTACCCCGCAACCTCGGACAACAACAGCGATCCCCCGGTCGCGACGGTCGCGATCGCGGTGGCCGTTGGCAACGCGGCTTCTCCCCGCAACCACTCGGGGACCCGTCGGGTGACCAGCGCGATCAGGGTGCCGACCGCGATGAGAGCAGCAACCACGGTGAGCACCCCGAAGATGCGTTCAGCGACAGCGATCAACGTCGGTTCCCCTCACTCTTCGTTCGGACGATCACGACCCTCGAGAGGGCCGACGACGATCTTGACGTCCCGCACCGTCCCTTCGCCGAGCACCGACTCGACGTTCGTTCGCAGTTGGGGGATCATGTAACGCAACTGGGTTGCCCAGACCTGGCTCTCCGCGCGGATGGTCAACACGCCCCGCACCAGCCGGAGAGGCTCGCAGCGCGCGGCGAGGTCGGCACCCACGATCTCGTCCCAGCGTGCCCAAGCCGATGCACCACGCAGCCGCTCACCCCAGCCACGACGTTCGATGAGCTCGCGCAGGGTCTGATCGAGTTGGGTCGGCGGGGTGACCCGGACCAACCCGTCGGTCTCTTCCTCGGCAACCGTCCAGTCCTCGTCACCTGGCGGGGCAGGGTCGAAGGAAGCTCGCTCATCCCGTGAGCGCTTGCGGGCCTGTGTTGCCCGCTTGCGCTCGTAGACCCGTTCGTCGCGATCCGCGGCGATAGCTCGACGATCACGAGCGAGCTGACTCGCAGGCTTCGACGCTCGATCGTTGGCGCCACCAGGTGCCCCGCCTGTCGGACGAGGTGTACCTGTTCGGTCACCGCGGCGAGGTTGGGAGCCGCTACCTCGCCGTGGGGGTTGTCCGCTCATGCCGCACCTGCCTGCCCTCGAGGTGCGAGTTGGGTCACCCCATCCTCGATGCGCACATCGACGCGTGCGCCCTCGAGCGGCACGTCTTCCTCGACCGCCGCGGTCACCAGGGTCTGATCGAAGCGATCACACGCCGCAGCCAGTCGCTCCCGTCGGGAGCGGTCGAGTTCAGCGAACACGTCATCGAGAAGCACGATCGGACGGTCCCCCACCTGGGCGAGGACCTCGAAGGTAGCCAGCTTCAGGGCCAACGCGAGTGACCATGCTTCGCCGTGCGAGGAGTAGCCGCGGGCCAGCAGGGTGCCGATCGACAGCTCGAGATCGTCGCGGTGAGGTCCGACCAAGGTCTGGCCGCGAGCTAGCTCGTCCTCGCGGTGCTCCGCGAAGGCTTCACGGAGGGACGCCATGATCGGCGCCGTATCGGGGACCGGGTCGGCAAGGCCCTCCTGTTCATCTTCGGGGAGGTGGCCGACCACGTCACCCGCAGACGACCGGTAGATCAGGTGGATGCGTTCGGGGCGGTCCGCCAGGTCGCGGTAGAACCGATCGACGGGGCCAGCCAAGGTTCGGATCGCGGCGACCCGTGCCGCGATGATCTGGGCCCCGTGTCGTACGAGCTGCTCGGTCCAGACATCGAGGGTCGCCGCGGCCGCGTCGCGAGCCTCACCACGCAACCCGCGAGCCTGCTTCAGCAGTTGGTTGCGCTGACGCAGGGCACGATCGTGATCGTGTTTGGCTGCCGCGAAGGCAGGGCGTCGTTGCGCCAGTAGGTCATCGAGGAAGCGACGACGCTCTCCCGGATCACCACGGACGATCGCGACGTCCTCCGGCGCGAACATCACGACGCGAAGCACCCCGAGCGCATCGGCGGATCTGCGCACATCCTGACCATCCACCTTCGTTCGGGTGCGCCGGCCACTTCCTACCTCGAGCTCGATGGTCCGGCGGCGACCTTCGTCGGTCGACAACTCGCAACGGATCACCCCGATGTCCTTGCCTGCTCGAACCAGGGGACCGTCCCCCGCCACCCGGTGGGAACCCCCGGTCGCCGCACGGTAGATCGCCTCGAGCAGGTTGGTCTTGCCTTGACCGTTCGGACCGACCAGTACCGAGACTCCCTCGTCAAGGTCGAGGGTGACCTGCTCGTACGAGCGAAGGTCGGACAACTCGAGCCGGCGCAGCCACACGTCCCTGACCTCTCCAACGCCACCGATGGGCAGCGGGACATCCTCGGTCAGCTCACCCGCATCGGCATGAGCAGATAGGCCAGGTCGTCGACCTGACCATCGTCGGCGTGAGGCTTGAGCACCGCGGGCTTGAGACCGTCACGCAACTCCACACGGATCTGCTCGGTGCCGCTGGCCTCGAGCCCCGAGAGCAGGAACGCCGGGTTGAACGCGATCGTCAGGCCCTCGCCGTCGATCTCGGCTGGCAGGGATTCCGCCGCGTCACCCATCTCCTGGTTGGAAGCTTGGAGGTCGACCGAGCCGTCCCCGAAGGTCAGGCTGACCGGCGTGTTCGCCTGGCCCATCGCGACGATCGCAACGCGCTGCAGGGCTTCGACCAGCCCGGAGCGTTCGACGACCACCGAGGTCTCGTGGGCATCCGGAAGCAGGGCGCGGTAGTTCGGGAACGACCCCTCGATCAGCTTGGTGGTCAACCGTCGCTCGCCGAACAGGAAGGAGGCCTGGCCCTCCTCGAGCACGACGGTGACCGATCCCCCGACCTCGGTGGCCGCCTTGGCTGCCTCCTGCAGCGAACGAGCCGGCACCAAGGCGTTGCCATCAACCGCCTGGTCGAAGGTCAGCGACCGAACCGCGAGGCGGTAGCCGTCGGTTGCCGCAGCCGTGAGGGTGCCCTCAGCTGCCTCGAGTTGGACGCCGGTGAGGACCGGACGGCCCTCGTCGGTAGCAGCGGCTCTTGCCACCTGGGGGACCAGACGGGCGAAGGCGTCGGCTCGGATCAGCCCCTGGGCGGCATCGTCGGCTGGGGCGGCCAGGGTCGGGAAGTCCTCGACCTGCATGCCTCGGACGTGGAAGGTCGCACGACCGCAGCTGATCTCGATCTGGTCGGTATCGGCCGTCAGCTCGACGGGGGCATCGGGGAAGCGAGCCACCAGCTGTGCCAGCAGCCTCCCGGGAAGGAGCACCCGGCCGGGCTGGTCGATCTGCACCGGGATGGAGATCTCGGCGGAGACCTCGAGGTCGGTGGCTCGACAGATCAGTCGTCCCTCGCCGGCCTCGAGCAGGACGCCGGACAGCGCCGGCAGCGACACGCGAGAACCGACGGTCCGCGTGACCCAGGAGATCGCTTCGGCGAACTCCGCTCGTTCAGCTCGTAGCTTCACGGCGCTTCTCCTCGCTCTGGTCCACAGCCTGATGGTAGTGAGGGGTTAGAAACACTTATCCCGTCACCACCATCGGGGGTGTGGATACGGTGGACAACACCGCATCGCCCCTGGTCAGGCCGAGTATGTCTGGGGTGGAGATCCTGTGGGCTGTAAGCGTAGTTATCCACCGACGGGGGAACTACACGGAGGTGTTTCCACGTTCGGTGCCTTCCGTCCACCGCTGGTCCACGGGTTGTCCACCGGGTGGTTGCGTACCGTAGGCGGCGGTTGTCCACCATGACGGCTTCTGTGTCCACCGGGATCGATGCGTCGTCCACCGCTGGTCCACCGGTCGTCCACCGGGTTACCCACAGATACCTGTGGAAGGTGTGGGTAACTGGACCCGGGATGGCGGTCGATGGAGGGGTGGATCGGCGGGCGCTGGAGGTGCCGATCACGGACGACGCGCCTGGGTCTTGATGCGGTTGGTCAACTCCTGGACCTGGTCGTAGATCGCTCGCCGCTCCTGCATGAGGTCAGCGATCTTCGACTTGGCGTGCATCACCGTGGTGTGGTCGCGTCCCCCGAAGGCCTTGCCGATACGCGGCAGGGACAGATCGGTGAGCTCCCGCGTGAGGTACATCGCGATCTGTCGAGCGGTCACCAACTGCCGGCTGCGCGACGGTGAGCACAGATCGTCGATCGTCAGCGAGAAGTACTGGGCCACGGTCTCCATGATGACCTGGACCGAGATGTCCTGGTCACGGTCATCGGGGAAGAGATCCTTCAGGACCGTCTCGGCCATCTGACTGTCCGCCGGTGAGCGCTGGAGGCTCGCGAAGGCGGATACGCGGATCAACGCACCCTCGAGCTCGCGGATGTTGGACTGCACCTTGGAGGCGATCAACTCGAGGACCTCCGGCTCCACTCCGAGCCGATCGGTCTCGCACTTCTTGCGCAGGATCGCGATCCGGGTCTCGAGGTCGGGGGGCTGGACGTCGGTCATCAGGCCCCACTCGAAGCGACTACGGAGTCGATCCTCGAGCTGTGCGATCTGCTTCGGAGGACGGTCGCTGGAGATGACGATCTGCTTCTCGGCGTTGTGCAGCGCGTTGAAGGTGTGGAAGAACTCCTCCTGGGTCCGCTCTGCCCGCTCGAGGAACTGGATGTCGTCGATCAGGAGGACGTCGACCTGGCGGTAGGTGCGCTGGAACGAGGTGATGCGGTCGTGTCGGATGCCGTTGATGAACTCGTTGGTGAACTGCTCTGTGGTGACGTAGAGCACCGTCAGGCGGGGATACAGGCTCCGTACGTAGTGACCGATCGCGTGCAGAAGGTGGGTCTTACCGAGCCCCGCGCCGCCGTAGATGAACAGCGGGTTGTAGGACTTGGCGGGCGCCTCGGCCACCGCGGTCGCCGCAGCATGGGCGAACCGGTTCGAGGAGCCGATGACGAAATCGTCGAAGGAGTACTTGGGGTTGAGCTGGGTCTCTGGCTCCGCATCCGCAACCCGCGGCTCCGGCAGGGTGACCGTCGGCCCCTCGGGCCGTCCAGGTGCGTGCAGCGGTGATCCCTCGGTTGAGGACCAGGGTGGGGCGGGAGCAGAGTCACCGTCGGACGGAGACGTCGGTGACCATCTCGCCCCGTTGTCCTCGGCGGGGATCCGGTCGTGGAGGGGCACGGCTGCCTGGTTCGACTCGTCGGGGCGATCGGGCGCCTGGTTCGGGCGAGGCAGGGGTGCTTCACGGCTCTCGACCGGTTCGGGACGGGGCTGGACGGTGATCACCACCGACAGCTCGCGACCCGCAGCGTCGGAGAGGGCGCGCCGTATCAGGTCTCCGCAGCGGGTATCGAGCCACTCCCGGGCGAAGGCGTGGGGTGTCGCCAGGACGACCGTGTCGTCGCTGAATCCGACGGGCTGGGTTGCGGTCAACCATTGGCGTTGCGCCGGGGAGGTGACCGTGCCGACCACCTGGTCGAGACTTCGGTTCCAGAGCTCCGCAAGGTCCAGCGTCGACGGTGCTGCCACACTCGCTCCTGACATCTTCCTCGTGCGATTGACCGGCGCCGGTCGGTCGCCGGCAGGCCTTCGACACACCGGTTCCCATGTCTGCATCGCAGCAGGTCAAACCCAGTTTCCACAGGGCCGTCCACAGTGTGGATAGTGCCGCGAACCAGGACACGAGAAGCGTGGTCGAGGCCGCCGTGGGGAAGATCCGTCGCTTCACGGTCCCCGACCGTGGAGCGTTGCTCCTCGGACGAGATCGGATCGAACCGTGACGTCACCCACGTCGGTGACACGGGAGACAACGGTGCGATCCGCCGCTGGCGACGGACAGTCGGGGACCGTACACCGCTCCGGTCACTACCCGCAAGGAGTTATCCACACCGAGCGCCTGTCCGACCCCGCTTGCCCGGTAAGCGCGCGGACCGGTACGCTCCTGCGCACGTCTGACCGCACCGCTGGCGGATCCACGTCCTCCGTCGGGCTTCCTGCGTCTTCGCATGGCTGCCCGGACCTTCGTCGTCGCCGCGTGCATCCACTACGACCTCCCAGGGGGCTTCGCCGTGAAGCGCACCTTCCAGCCCAACAACCGCCGTCGCAAGCGCAAGCACGGGTTCCGGTCCCGTATGCGCACCCGTGCCGGGCGGGCCATCGTCAAGGATCGCCGCCGCCGCGGCCGTTCCAAGCTGTCCGCGTGACCCTGTGAGCTCAGCCGCTCCCGACCGACTCCGGGACGGCCGCGACATCGCGGCCGTGCTACGTGGTCGACGGCAGCGGTCGGGACGTCTCCTCGCGGTGCACCTGCGTCAGAGGGACGATCACGCTCCCGCCAGGATCGCGTTCGTGGCGTCGCGGCGTGTGGGTGGGGCGGTCGCTCGGAACCGGGCCAAGCGGTTGTTGCGCGAGGCCGCGCAGACGGTGCCGTTCGCGCCGGGTTTCGATGTCGTACTCGTCGCTCGCGCGGCGTGTGCGCACGGTGATCTCGCCAGCGTGCGAGCCGAACTGGCACGCACCTTGGAAGAGCTCGGCTTGGCGCAGGAGTCGGTATGAGCGCTTCCGCTCGAACCCCTGACGCTACGGCGGCGACGTCGGAACCCTCGGCCGCCGTAGGCTCGGCTCGTCGTTCGCCCCTGGCGTGGGTGGTACTTGGTTTCGTCTGGCTCTACCGGATCACCTCGCCACTGCGTTCTCCCCGCTGTCGCTTCCACCCGTCTTGTTCGTCGTATGCGCTCGAGGCCGTCAAGGTCCACGGTGCGGCCCGTGGAGGATGGTTCGCCATCCGTCGGCTGGGGCGGTGTCATCCCTGGAACCCGGGAGGGGTCGATCATGTCCCCCCGAGGAAGTAGAGCTCCGTGAGTGATTTCTGGCATAGCGCCCTCGATGTGATCGAGGGGGTTCTCACCTTCCTGCACAACATCTTCGAGCCGGTGTTCGGCGTGCACAGCTGGGGATGGGCGATCATCGGCCTCACGCTGATCGTGCGGATCCTGCTGTTGCCCTTGGCGATCAAGCAGACCCGCTCGATGCGGGCGATGCAGGCGATCCAGCCCGAGATGAAGGCGCTGCAGAAGAAGTACAAGGTCGATCGTGAGCTGATGCGCAAGGACCCGGAGCAGTACCGGGCCAAGAAGGCCAAGCTCAACGAAGAGATGATGGCCTTGTACAAGGAGCGCGGGGCGAACCCGGCGGCGAGCTGTCTGCCGTTGCTGGCTCAGGCCCCGGTGTTCCTGGCGCTGTTCTGGACCCTGCGTCGGATGCGTGATGAGGGTGGAGAACTCATCGGCGCGTCGTTCTACTTCTTCACCGAGCATGGTCCCGAGGAACTCGAACCGGGCCTGCACCTGCTGGTCAGCGAGGCGAGTTGGCCGGGGTGGCTGCTCATCATCCTCATGTCGGGGACGATGTACTGGACCCAGCGGCAGATGATGGCGCGTACCGCCATGACCCAGGGTGGCTCGAACCCCATGGCCCAGCAGCAGAAGATCCTGCTGTACGCCATGCCCATCTTCCTTGCGGTCATCTCCTTCCAGTTCCCTCTCGGCATCCTGCTGTACTGGGTCACGACCAACGTCTGGCAGGTTGCTCAGCAGGCCATCATCCTGCGTGAGGTGAAGTCGGAGAAGGAGGCGGGGACCCTCAAGGACAAGCCGGGCGTGGATGATGATGCTGGCGAGACCCCTCGTCGCTCGCCTGGTGCATCCTCGGGGACCAAGCCGGTCCCGAAGGGCGAGAAGGGCGGCTCTGACGTCAAGGGGTCCAAGGACGGCAAGGGAACGAAGGGCCCCAAGGATGCCAAGGAAGGCAAGACGCCTTCTGGGAAGGAGCCCGGCGGCGGATCCTCGAAGAAGGCCGACGCGAAGGGCTCGAAGGGTCAAGGATCGAAGTCGCCCGACCCGGACGGCGCTTCGAAGAACAAGAACGGGGGCCGTTCTCAGAAAGGGCGCGGCAAGGGGTCGTCGAACGGTCGCCCCGCGGGTTCGTCGGGGTCATCGAACGGCGCTCGTCCCGCAGATCGTCCTGCCAGGAACGCCAAGCGAGACCACCTCCCCCGACGCCCAAAGAGCTGAAAGGCACCGTTGATGAGTCGTCAGATCGAAACGCAAGGTACGACCTTCGAGGCCGCCCTTGTGGCCGCTATCGCCGAGTTGTCGGGCTCTGATCCGGATCGGGTGGAGTTGAAGCTGACGGCTCCCGGGCTGGACGAGGTGGTTGGCAACGTCAGGTTCGACCTCACGATCGAAGCGGACGACGGTGACGATGAGCCCGAGCCAGCCTCTGAGCCTCAGGAGCGGTCGGCACCTCCGAGGCGTCCGGCGGCGGAGGAGACCGACGAGAAGATCAGTGCGGAGGATCTCGACGAGGAAGCCGATGCGGCTGCGGACTTCCTCGAGGGCCTGCTGGATGCGATGGACCTGCCGGGGGATCTGCGGATCCGGGTCAAGGAGGACCACGCCGAGGTTGAGCTCGTCGATGTCGGTAGTGGGGCGCTCATCGGGCGGCGAGGGCAGACCCTCGAGTCGGTGCAGGAGTTGGTCCGCTGCAGCCTGCAGCGGCAGTTCGAGCGTCGTGCGCGGGTTCAGGTGGACGTGGAGGGCTACCGCGCGCGCCGGCTGGAGAAGCTGATCGAGAAGGCTGAAGAGGCGATCGATGCGGTTCTGGACTCCGGCGAGCCGGAGCGACTCGAGCCGATGGACGTGTTCGAGCGCAAGGCGATCCACCAACTGGTGGCCGACGTCGACGGACTTGCCAGCCGCAGTCAGGGTCGCGAGCCCGGTCGACGGGTGGTCATCGAACGGGTGTAGACGCATCTATCTCGAGGTGAGGGCCCGGCTACCTGCCGGGCCCTCACCTGTTCCACGTGGAACCCCTGGCTCGCCCTAGATGCCTTGCTGAGGACGCTGCCGAGCTAGGCCGAGACCCAGGACACGGCCGCATCTACGCGTGGGGACCATCGTGGGACGTTCGTGCAGGTCAGAGACCGGTCGGATGCTTGAAGGCTGCCCTTGGAACGCCCCCCGGGCATGGAAGCTGAGCTCCGGCATCAGATGGTCATGTGACCAGC
>SKNK01000435.1 GCA_007120565.1 Nitriliruptoraceae bacterium
AGATCCGAGAGCACCGGATCGACGGCCTGCTCATGATCGGTGGCTTCTCCGGCTACGCCAGCGCACACCACCTGCTCGAGGCCAAGGGGGAGTTCCCGGAGCTCGCCCTCCCGATCGTGTGCCTCCCGGCGTCGATCAACAACGACCTGCCGGGCTCGGAGCTCAGCATCGGGTCAGACTCGGCGCTGAACAGCATCGTGACCGACGTCGACAAGATCAAACAGTCCGCCGTCGCATCGCACCGCTGCTTCGTCGTGGAGACGATGGGGCGGGAGTGCGGCTACCTCGCCTTGATGAGCGGGCTGGCCAGCGGCGCCGAGCGGGTCTACCTCCCCGAGGAAGGGGTCCACCTCGACGATCTGCGCGACGACGTCCGGGTGCTGCGCGAGGACTTCGAGTCCGGCAAGCGTCTCGGGCTGATCCTGCGCAGCGAGGGGGCGGACCGGGTCTACACCACCAACTTCGTCGCCGCCCTGCTCGAGAAGGAGGGCGCCGGCGCCTTCGACGTACGGCAAGCGGTCCTCGGGCACGTGCAACAGGGTGGAGCGCCGAGCCCCTTCGACCGCATCCAGGCGACCCGCCTCGCCCGGCGGTGCGTCGAGTACCTCGTGGAACACGCAGAGCTGCGCTCGAGCGTGATGGTCGGGCTGCAGGGTGGCCGGGTGCGGTTCACCGAACTCGCCACCTTCCCGGAACTGGTCATGCCCGACGTGCAACGCCCCAAGGAGCAGCGTTGGATGTCGTTGCGTCCGCTCGCGAGGGTCATGGCGAAGCCGACCGAGTCCCCGGCCGACGCGGCGCTCCGCGCCACCCCCGAGAGCCCGTCATCGGCGGAGGTCGCGACCACCTCGGCGACCTATGGCACCCCACCGGACCCGGCGACGACCCCCAAGCCGGAGTAGCCCGAGGGCAGCCTGGCTGCCCTCCGAACGCGTCAGACGATCCGGCCCGGTCGGGACACCGGTCGATGAGCGGCCGGCTCAGATGGCCCGGATCGCGAGCACCGCGAGCCAGAGCCCACCGAGGATCACACCGACGGAGGCCACCAACGGCAACAGGCCAACGGCACGTCCCGCACGGGTCGTGCTTCGGGCAGCCAACCGATCCCGGCCCCACAGTACGGCCAACCCGACGGCCGTGAGGGTCAGCGCGAGCCCAAGACCGAACGCGCCGACCAGCACGAGACCGTAGGTGGTCCGGCCGATGGCGATCGCGGTGGCAAGGACGAGGAACGCCGCCGGACTGGGCAGCAGTCCGCCCGAGGTCGCGATCGCCGCGATCCCCGCCCGCGACATCGGCGCGACCCCCTCGGGCGGCGCGTGATGGTGGTGCTGCTCGTGAGCCAGGTCAGGCACAGATCCGTGCTCCGGGCCGGCCAGCGACGTCGAGGTAGCACGTCGTCGACGCAGCGCGCGTCGCAGCAGCCACACTCCGACCACGGTCACCGCCACCGCGGAGACCAGCCGCAGTACGCCTTCCAGACGCTCCCCGGCGGGCATCTGCTGGGTGGCCGCGAACAGCATGCCGACCACCAGTACCGAGCCGGTGTGCATGATGGCGACCAACCCACCCAGGGCCACGGCGTCACCCGGACGTCCGCGGCTTCCGGCGAGGTAGGCACCAACCAGGGTCTTACCGTGCCCGGGCCCGATCGCATGCAGCGCGCCGGCACCGAGCGCGAGCACCAGGCCCAACCACCAGGCGGTGCCGTCGAGCAACCCGAGCATGAACGCCTCGAGCTGGTCATCGTCGAGGTACCACCAGCTCGCCATGACCGCACCAACCCCGGTCACACGCGCCTCACCGACGTCGAGGTAGCACGCCGCCGGCGCCGCACGCCGCCCGCCTGTCTATGGACGCCTGCGGGTCCCGGGGTCGGACCACGGCGACGCACCTGCCGGAGCCGGCGGGCGAACAACCACCATGCCACCAGGGCCGCAACCAGCAGCACCGCCGCGACCACCAGGGACAGCGGGATCGTGCCCGAGCCGGTTGCCGCCGCGGTCGCGTCCCAGCGATGCTCGGGCTGTGCCGCCGTGAACAGCACGGCCCAGACGGTCCCGTCGACCCCGAAGGTGTCGTAGCGCGGATCCTGGTCATGGAGGACGGTCACACGAACGTCGACCTCGGCGATCCGATCGGGGCACGCGAAGTGCACCTCGGCACCATCCTCGAGGAAGTCCGCAGCGACCTCCGCCTCACCCGGACACCGTGTGCCGTCCTGGTGGACCTGGACGTGTTCGAGGAAGTAGGCCTCGAGTTCGGCCGAGGTTGACAGCTCACGCACCTCTTCGTCGGTCGGCAGCGCCTCGTCCGGACCGGTGAGGAACGCCTCCATCGTGCCCGGCGGGAAGATGTCGACCGCTTCCCCGATGTAGGCGGCGTCATCAGGGGGCGCCGACCACTCGACCGTGACGACGTTGCCGTCGGCACTTAGCCGCGCGTGGGGCGGGCTCATCCCGCCGCCCGGATGGCCGACGGCCGGCGACAACGGTAGGACCAGCGTCACGAGCAACGTCGAGGTCAACGCCAGGAGCAACAGAGAGGGCGACGCCCGCCGCCGGGTCCAGCCCAACGCCAGCGCCAGCGCCCGGTGCCAGCCCAGTGGCGCCAGCGCCCGATGCCAGCCCAGCGGCGGCGCCGTCGGCCGTCGGCGGTGCCACGGCAGACTCCTCGCCGGGGGCATCACCCAGCGTCGATCTCCTGCGGGCACCTCCTGCACAGCTCGACCGGGGTGGGGGCGACGAGCCGCGCCGCCGGTCACGGTTCCCGGGCGTAGAGTGCGTCGATCGCCCCCGAGTACTTGCTGTGGATGACGTTGCGCTTCAGCTTCAACGACGGCGTCAGCTCCTCGGACTCGGCGGTCCACTCAGAGGGCACGATACGCCACTTCTTGACCTGCTCGACACGGGCGAGGTGCTCGTTGCCTTCGTCGACGGCACGTTGCACCTCGGCGATCACCGCAGGATGCTCCGCTGCGTCCGCGACCGAGGTGAAGGGGACGTCGCGGGCCGCGCACCAGCCCGGCAGCACCTCGGCATCCAGCACGATCAGCGCGCCGATGAACGGCCGATCGTCCCCAACGGCGCACAGCTGCGCGACGATCGGGGAGCGCTGCTTGATCGCTTCCTCGATGTTGTTGGGCGACAGGTTCTTGCCGCCCGCCGTGATGATCAGTTCCTTCTTGCGGCCGACGATCCGCACGAAACCGTCGTCGTCCATGACGCCGAGGTCGCCGGTGTGTAGCCAGCCATCCTCGTCGATGGCCTCGGCGGTGGCCTCGTCACGCTTCCAGTAGCCGGGCGTGACGATGGGGCCGCGGGCGAGGATCTCGCCATCGGCGGCGATGTGGACCTCGATGCCGGGCAGCGCCGGACCGACGGTGCCAAGACGAACCAGGCCAGCACGGTTGGCCGTGATCACCGCGGTGGACTCGGTCATGCCGTAGACCTCGAGGATCTCGATGCCGAGCGCTTTGTAGAAGGCGAGGAGATCCGAGCTGATGGCCGCGGCGCCAGAGATGGCGTACCGCAGCTGGTCGAGCCCGAGACCATCACGGATCTTGGAGAACACGAGCTTGTCCCAGAGGGGGAGCTGCATCCGCAAGCGGCGAGGTGGCTTCTCGCCGGCCATCTCCGCCTTGACGGCCGCCATACCGGCATCGATCGCCTTGTGAGCGAGCTTGGCCTTGCGCGGATCGGCATCGATCTTGGCGAGCAGCGCCGCCTGGACCTTCTCCCACACCCGGGGGACAGCCATGAAGATGTGAGGACGGGCTTCCTGGAGGGTCTCGAGCACCTGGGAGACATCCGGTACGAAGTACACCGTCCCGCCGGTGCCGATGCCGAGGTAGTGCGTGGTCATCCGCTCGGCGACGTGGGCCAGGGGCAGGTAGGAGATCCCACGCTGTCCGGCTTTGACGTCGAGCAGCTGCTTGACCACCTCGAGCTGGTAGAGCAGGTTGCGGTGGGTGATCACCACGCCCTTGGGTGGACCGGTGGTCCCCGACGTGTAGATCAACGTCACGGCGTCGTCCGGACTGACCGCGCGCCAGCTGTTCTCCAACTCCCCCTGACTGCCAGCGAGCGCGCCTTCCCCCACGGCGAAGAGTTCGTCCGCCGTCATCACGCGGGGATCTGAGGTGTCGACGCCGTCCGACTCGATCACGACCAACCGTTGCAGCGCCGGCAGGTCGTCGGCGATGGACAGCCAGCGCTCGAGCAGATCGCCGTCTTCGACGATCGCCACCTTGGCATCGCAGTTCCCGGCGATGTAGGCGATCTGATCCGCCGTCAGGGTGTTGTAGATCGAGACGGGGGTGGCTCCCGCCAGCAACGCGCCGATGTCGGAGATGACGTGCTCCGGACGGTTCGTCATCATCAGTGCGACGTGATCGCCGTAGGCGACCCCTTCGCGTCGCAGGGCCATGGCCACGATGCTCGCGAGGTGGCGGTACTCCGACCAGGTGTGGGTCGTGAACCCGTCACCCTCCTTGACCACCAGTGCTGGACGTCCGCCGTTGGCGTCGCAGGTGGCCATGAACACATCGATCAGGGTCCGGCCCTCGGTCCGGGCGACGATGTCCTCACGCTCCTGCAGCGTCCGCAGGGCGCGCTCGGCTCCGGGCGCTTCCGCGCCGGATACGTCCGCGCCCGTCGTGTCCGCGCCAACCGTGTCCACGCCGAGCGTGTCCGCAGTGCCTGCTCGTGCACCCGGAGACTGATCTGCCCCCGGCTCGGGCCGCTCCTCTGCCTGCTGCTTGGTCACCGTTCTCCCTCCGATCCCGACGTGAGTTCAGCGGGCCGATGGGCCGAGGTCAAGCACGGGGTCGCTCTGCTGTCGCCCGAGCACGGGGTGATGCGCCTACTGCCACCCCTCGACCGGTCCAACCCCAACGTGGTCGACAGCACGCACCACCGGTTCGAGGTCGACCATCGGGTCCCGAGCCACCCTCCCCGCACCGCCTCCGCGCACGGCGGCCGTCGGCACGGGATCCTCGGGAAGTTCATCGGGCCCAGCGACGTTGTTACCAGAGCAGCGCTCGACCCAAGCACGCGGCTCGTCTACCCCTCGACACGTACCCACCCCGGCTGGTGTTCCCACCGCTCGTACACCCCAGATCCGGCACCCCAGATCGGGCTCTCCGCCGGTCGTATCCGCCGGGCTCAGCATGCTGCGGCCCCGACCGTCACGCAGCCCCGACTATCTCGCGACCCCGTGGAGGATCTGTGACACGCATCCGGCTGACCATCGACGACGATGCCCGACGCACACGTCGCGTGGTCGAGTCGGTCCTCAACATCGTGCCATCGGCCGAGGTCCGCGACGCTCGCAGGGATGCGGACGCGGAGGCCTTCCTCGACCGACTGGTCTGCTGCGGATCGATCACCCCGGTCCTCGAGGTAGGCGGCCTCCTACTCACCGCACCGAACCCTGCGGAAGCGGTCCTCACGATCCGACGGGCAGCCCCCGAGCTCGTCGCCTGACCAGATGTCGCCTGACCAGATGCGGACGTGCACCAGGCTCTTCGTGCTCGATCACCCAGCCAGTAGCGGAGTGGCGACCGCAGCATCGACGGCCGCGATGATGAAGATCAGGGCGAGGTAGACCGTCGAGTAGTGGAACAGTCGCATGGCGTCCGAGATGGTCTGGCTCCGACGCAGCCGGTGGGCGAGCATCAGCCAGGTGATGGTCAGACCAGCGGCCGGGACCGCGAACAGCCACCCAACGCCCCCACCGGCGATGTACAGCAGCACCACCGAGAACAGCAGGTAGCTGTAGAGCAGGATCTGGCGCGTCGTCTCAGCGATCCCGTGGGTCACCGGGAGCATCGGCAGGCCCCCAGCGGCGTAGTCGTCCCGGTACTTCATCGCGAGGGCCCAGAAGTGCGGCGGCGTCCACCAGAACACGATCGCGAACAGCAGCCAAGGACGCACATCCGCGAGCGATCCGCCGGTCACCGCCGCCCACCCGGTGAGGACCGGGACGCACCCCGCAGCCCCGCCGATCACCACCGCCTGGCTGGTTCGTCGCTTCATGCCGAGGGTGTACACGAAGACGTAGAACAGGATCGCCGAGGTGGCGAGCAACGCGGCCACGAGGTTCACGAACAGCGCGAGCCAGGCGAACCCGGCCACCCCCAGGACCAGGCCGAGCACCAGGGTCCCCCGTGGGCCGACCGTGTCGCTTGCCGTCGGTCGGGCGGAGGTTCGTGCCATCCGGCGGTCGACGTCGCGGTCAACGAGGTTGTTGAGGGCGTTGGCGCTCCCGGCAGACAGCGTGCCACCGACCAGCGTGGCGATGACGAGCCACGTCCCGGGCCACCCCCGCGCGGCGACGACCATCGCCGGCAGGGTCGTCACCAGGAGCAGCTCGATGATGCGAGGCTTGGTGACCAGCACGTACCGCCGCACAGAGGCGAGCATGCCGCCTCCGGACTCGTACCGACCGCGCGCGTGCATCGGGCCGACCGAGCGACCACCAGCAGGCCCCTCGGGTGACGCATCAGCCGGCGCTTCGGAAGGCGCGCCAGCAGGCGGTGTTGGCTCGTCGGACGTGCGCGCCGACGTGGCGTCGGTCATCGATGCCGAGGGGGCCGCCGCGTCGGTCGCGCTCCGGTCGTGGTCAGCGCTCATCCGCCTCGACCCTCAGGATGGCCTCCGGCGCGGTCAGGACCGTCTCCGTCAGCCCGCAGAGCGTGGCGAACCTCGAGCCACATCCGAGCACCGAGCACCAGCAGCAGCACACCCGCGCCGATCGCGGCGGCGTAGAGGCCGAGGTGGACCGTGACGAACGCCGTCGAGAAGTCACCGACGTCCTGCAACAGGTTGACGATCCTGGTGCCCCACAACCAGAACTGGAACACCGCGAGCGCGACCAGCAGGATGGCTCGCCGTCGGTGCCGCCGCACGGGCACACGAACGTCATCACGTTCGGTCGCTGGGCTCAGATCCGTCGCCACAGACATCCTCATCTCGGGCGGAGCCGACAGGGTACGCCGCACGCGGGATCGTCCGCGACCCGGGTGAGAGCGGTGTGCGGCAGGGGTAGGCTTCCCGCATGATCTCGCTCCAGGAGTCTCCAGAACGTCGCCGTCTCCGACGGTTCGCACTCGCGGCGGTGCTCACCAACGCCGGGATCGTGGTCACGGGCGGCACGGTACGCATCACCGGTTCCGGGCTCGGCTGTCCGACCTGGCCCTCGTGCACCGACGAGAGCTTCGTGCCAAGAGCGGACTCCGAGCATGCCGGCTGGCAGATGGCCATCGAGTACGGCAACCGCCTGCTGACCTTCGTGGTGCTCGCGGCGGTCGTCCTGCTCGTCTGGCAGCTGTACCGGACCCGTCCGCACCCGAAGGGGTTGATGCGGGTCGCATGGATGCTGCCCATCGGCGTCATCGGCCAGGCCCTGGTCGGCGGCGTGGTCGTGCTCACCGGGCTGTCTCCCTACACGGTGATGACCCACTTCCTGCTGTCGATGGTGCTGCTGTTCGCCGCGGTCGCGGTCCACGAGATCGTGCGCCGAGCGCCCCGTCCCGACATCACCTCAGCCACGGTCCCCTCGGCGGTACAACACCTGACCACCGCGATCGTTGCGGTCGCGTTCCTCGTCCTGATCGCCGGGACGATCACCACCGGCGCGGGACCGCACGGCGGCGATGCCAGCGCTCCTCGCCTCCCCCTCGACATCCGCATGGCCGCGCTGGCACACGCTGACATGGTCTGGCTCCTGCTGGGGCTCACCGTCGCGCTGGTGGTCGTCACCTGGCGTGGACCACGCCACCTCGCCGTCGCTGCACGAGCCCTCCTGGTCTTCGAACTGCTCCAGGGTGCCATCGGCTACACGCAGTACGCGCTGGGGGTGCCCGAGGCGCTGGTGGTCGTTCACGTGCTCGGCGCCGTCCTGGTGTGGTCCGCCGCATCGGCCGTGTGGATCCGTGCCCGCCCACGGCTTGGCCTGGTGTCGGACGGCGACGAGGAGCACCGCTCGCAAGGAGGGCAGGATCCTCCGGACGACGCGAGCACATCCGACCCCGCAGCCGCATCACCTTCTCGGCGAACCACGCATCCCCCGGATGACCCGACCACCGAGGCGGCCGCTCCCCGGTGAACGCCTCGGCGCAGCGCGACCCTGCCGAGCAACCGCCGCTCCGACTGGTCGTCCTCGGTGACTCGACCGCCTTCACCGATGCCACCGGACCTTGCCTACCCGGCCACCCGGGCGTCTATCCGTCGGTCGTGGCTCGGGAGCTGACGAGGGTGCTCGACCGCGAGGTTGCGCCCCAGGTCGTCGCACGCCCCGGCCAGACGGTCCGGGACACCGCGCGAGCACTGACCAAGGACCAGCACGTCATGTTCGAGGTCGTGGCGCAGGCTGACGCGGTGATCGTCGGTGTGGGTAGCTTCGACCACGCGCCGGTCGGTGTGCCACCGAGCGTCGAGGCGGTCGTGCCCTACCTCCGCCCCGAGGCGCGTCGACGGCAGGCTCGGCGTCTGCTCCGTGCGACCTATCCCCCACTGGTCCGTCTTCAGGGTGGACGTCACCCCCGGACGCCCCCCTCCGAGTTCGCCCGGCTCTACCGCCTCCTGCTCGAGCAGATCCGTGGCCTCACCCAAGGGAGGACCGCCGGCGTGGCCCTCGGCCCGACCAGCCACGCCGCCGACTACTACGGCCACCGACACCCCGGTATCACGGCAGCAACGTCGAGGCAGCTCGCTATCGCCGCAGAGCACGGGTTCGCCGGCGTGCCGGCATGGCCACTGGTCCGAACCGACCTCGCCCACCTCAACCCGGACGCGATCCACTGGCCGCCCTCGGTCCATGAGCGGGTGGGGCTGGCGCTCGCCGCGCAGCTGGTCCCTCAACTGCTTGGAGACGCACCCCGGATCGGCATGCCGGGCACGCCGAGTTGCCGCAGTACCAGGGCCGTGGACGGCGACTGAGGACGACGCCGAACAGCTCCGTTCCAGGTGCACGAGCCCGGGGTCGGCGTGACGCGTCGTCGTCACCTCCGCCGAACGGGCAGGTGACTCACTCCCCGGCGACGACCGTCCCAACACCCTCCATCGACGGGTGCACGGCACAAAGGAAGTACCACTCCTCTGGCAGCTCCTCCCAGGTCAGGCCGTCGGGATGGACGTACTCGTCGATCACGGGCCCATCGACCAGTTCGGAGCTGGCCAACTGCTCGCTGCCACGCTGCGGATCATCGACGGTGCCCTCGAGGTTGGTGATGACCACGTTGTGCGGCACACCGACCTCACGGTTGTCGAAGAAGAACGAGATCGGATCACTGACGTCGCCGGGCTCGACCTCCCAGTAGTCGACAGGGACGCACTCACCATCCTCGTCGAGGCAGAACTCGCTGGAGTTCTCGGCTGCGATCGTTGGTGCGCCGTCCGGCATCAGCACGAGGGGCTGAACGTTGATCATCCGGTCCTCGTCGGCGACGTCGCCGATCAGACCGAACCCCACGGCAGCAGCGACGATGAGGGGAAGGGCCGCCGCGAAGACCACAACGACCCGTCGCGGGGTGTCGAGCTTGTCCTGCGATGAGGCCAGGCTCACCGTGAACAGGATGCCACCGGCAGCGACCGCCGCGAGCATCAACGATCCCTCATGGGTGTTGAACAGGAACAGCGTCGCCATGGCACCCACGAACGCCGCGATCGAGAGCAGGACGACGATCGGGATGACGATCGGCATCACGATGCGGTTACGGACGTCGTTGTTCACGGTCGATCCTCGCTGTGGCGGTAGGTCGGCAACATCATCGGATCAGACCGACGGTGCGCGTTCGAAGACGAAGATGATCAACGTCAAGGTGTAGAGCACCACGGCGAAGGCCAACCCGGTGTACAGCAGTTGCTTGTAGATCTTGGTGTCGAACTTCAGGTGCATGAAGAAGTTGGCGACCATCACGAACTTGATGATCATCAGGACGATCAGCAGCGGGATCGCGATCGGCCCGAAGTCGAAGAAGTAGGTCGAGACCTCCAACGCCGTGAGCAACGCCAGGACCAGGGCGATGTTGACGTAGTCCCGGGCCGTCGGGTGATGGTCTTCGTGACTCTCGGTGTCGTGGCTCTGTGTGGCGCTCACGTGGTGGCTCCTGCTCGGACGATCTGCGGCGCGGTCAGCCGACCGCGATCTCCGGGATGAGGTAGACGACGGCGAAGATCACGACCCAGATGATGTCGACGAAGTGCCAGTACAGGCCGATCATCTCGGTCTTGAGGTCCTGGTCACGCTTGACCTTGCCGGTCAGCGACAGCGCGTACAGGCTCATCAGCAGGAGGATGCCGACGAACACGTGCACACCGTGGAAGCCGGTCAGCACGTAGAAGGAGCTCGCGAAGGGCGACTGGGTGAACACGAGCCCTTCGTTGTAGAAGGTGGTGAACTCGAAGACCTGCCCACCGAGGAACACCGCACCCTGGCCCGCGGTTGCCAGGATCCACATGCGCATCCGCCGCAGGTCTCCCTGACGGTGCGCGTTGTGGGCCAGAACCATCGTCAGCGAACTCATCAGCAGCACGAACGAGCTGATCGACGTGAAGGGGATGTCGAAGATCTCGACCCCCGGCCCGCCGGCCGTGGTCGTGACGTACAACAGGTAGGCCGCCACGAAGGCCCCGAAGAAGAGGAACTCCGACCCCAGGAACGTCCACATCGCGAGCTTGCGATGGTCGAGTCCCAGGGTCGTCGCCTGAGCATCTGCCGTCACGTTCTCTCCGCCTCGTGTTGTGGGTGTCTGCCGCGGGTCCGTCGACTGGACCGAATCCGGTGCTGCTGGGGGCTGTTCGCTTCTGTGCGTTGCGTGCTACCTCGGCGTCGCTGAGCAGGTACCGGGTCAGTGGGACCCGACACCAACGGTGGTGTGGTCCGACTCATCCACCGGATCGTCGTCGTCGCCCTCAGCGAGCGGTTCGATGATCCACCCGAAGTAGCCCACCACCAGCCAGAGCACCCCGATCCCCAGGGACCAGGGGTTGGCGTACAACAGGCCGTAGCCG
>SKNK01000319.1 GCA_007120565.1 Nitriliruptoraceae bacterium
CCTCGATCGCGTGGTCGATGTCGTCGACCAGCACGACCGTGCCCTGGTCATCGAGCGCCGTCGAGATGCGCTCCACGTGCTTGGTCCTGGCGAGCTGTGTCTCGAGCGCCTCCTCGACGGGTGCGACCAACTCCTCGTTCGGGGTGATGAGCAGCGCGGTGACCAGCTCGTCGTGTTCGGCCTGCCCGATCAGATCTGCGGCGAGGTGGCGTGGATCCGCGGTCTGGTCCGCGACGATGGCTACCTCGGTCGGTCCGGCGTAGCCCTCGCTGCCGATGTGGCCTTCCGCGACCAACTGCTGCTTCGCAAGGGCGACGTAGAGGTTGCCTGGGCCGACGACCTTGTCGCAGCGCGGCACGCTCTCGGTGCCGTAAGCCATGGCGGCGATCGCCTGCGCGCCTCCGACCCGGATGACCCGATCGACCCCCAACAGCTTGGCCGTCGCCAGGATGGTGGCGTCCGGCCAGCCCGTGCGCTCACCGTCGGCGTCGCGTCCGGTAGGAGGCGAGCACAACACGACCTCCTCCACGCCAGCGACCTGGGCCGGGACGACGGTCATGATCGCGCTGGACGGCAGCGGGCAGAGCCCACCGGGCACGTACGCACCGACCCGACGGATCGGGTTGAACCAGACCCCCATCCGCATCCCGTCGCGCTCGTCCTCCCAGGCTTGCGGCTTCGCTCGCTCGTGGAACCACCGCACACGCTCGATGCTGCGCTCGATCGTGGCGCGCAACTCGGGATCCAGCTCGTCGACCGCCGCCTGCAGCACCTCGTCCGGGACGACCACTTCCTCGATGTCGAGGTGGTCGAAGGTGCTGGTCAGGTCACGCAAGGCCTCGTCGCCGCGATCGCGGACGGCATGCAGGGAGCGTTCGACACCCTCACGAGCGGCACTCAGGTCGATGCGCGGCCGAGGAAGACGGTTGCGGGGATCGCTGCGGTCACCACGCAGATCGAGGACGCTGAGACGAGACATGCCCGGGCCCTTTCGAGATCACCGCCGTCAAGACGGATCGCGAGGTGTTCGTTGCCATCCAGCGTACCGATGGGGGTCGCGGATCCTCGTGCGGGCCGCCGCGGATCGGTGAGCCTGAGGTGGGACACGCGCCGTGGCCCAGCGACGCCGAGGTGCGACGCCGACGCGGCGGCTCGAAGCGAGCCCCGCCTCGCTCAGCCGCGTGGGGCGTACATGATCACCGCGATGCCGACCAGGCACAGCCCGGCACCCAACAGATCGAAGCGGTCCGGACGGAAGCCATCCATCACCACACCCCAGAGCATCGAGGCAACGATGAACACGCCGCCGTACGCCGCCAGCACCCGACCGAACTCGCTGATCGGTTGCAGCGCGTGCAGGAACCCGTAGAGGGCCAGGACGAGGAACCCCACCCCGACGAACACCACGGAGGAGCGCTCTCGGACCCCTTGCCAGACGAGCCAAGCTCCACCGATCTCCGCGAGGCCAGCCGCAGCGAGCAGGAGGACCGAACGCAACACCATGAGTGGACTCCTTGAACGTGGCCGCAGCCTACGTCGAGCCTGACGGGTGACCCGTTGATCGGCGCGTCCACGGTTCTCCACAGCTTCCGAAGTCACCCTCCTCCTGTCACACCCCTCCCCCATACTTGCTCCATGCCCACGTCGACCGCCACCGTTTCGGCCCCTCCAGGGGCCGGCACCGACCTGCCCACCGACGGCCAGGTCGGTGGTTCCCTGCCTCACGGTGTCGATCAGGTTCCGCTGCTTCGCTCGGCGCTCCTCGCGGCTCGGGCAGCGGATCGGGCCATCGCCCAGCTGCTCGAAGCACTGATGGAACTGGACGAGCACCAGCTCGCCGAGGCCATCACGGGGATCCCGCTCGAACAGTGGCTCGCCATCGTCGGTCGACGAACCCGCTCCGACCGGCGGATGCTCTTGACCGCCTGCGATGCGCTGCGACGGCTGCCTTCACTTCGCGACGCCTTCCTCACCGACGCCACGGTCTCCTGGGCGCAGACGCGAACCGTGGCGTTGCAGGTCGAACGGCTTCCCCGCTACCTCGATGATGCGATCGACGACTCGCTCGCGCGGACGATCACGGCCTGTCAGGGCAGCGATCCCGACGCCCTCACCTCCGCCGTGTCCCGTGCCCTCCGCAGCATCGAACTCGAGGCTTCACCCACGACGGAGTCCGAGCCGTCCACCGTCGACGAACCCAACTTCCTCGCGATCCAGCCCCGCCTCGACGGGTCAGGAGGCTCGCTCTACGGCGAGTTCGATGGGCTCAGCCTCGCCACCATCGACGCCGCTCTCACCCCACCGCCCGAGCGGCTGCGCGACGTCCACGGTCCTCGGGGCGCGGCCGCACGTGGCCGGGCGGACCGCTTGGTCGACGTCTGCGACGCGACCCTCACCGGCGCAGACACCTCGTCCCCCGGTGCCGCTGCGAACGACGCCGATCAGGTCGGCAGTGGCTCCCGTCCGCAGCTGCTGATCCGGGTCGAACTCGCCAGCTTGCTCGACGGGAGCGCCCTTCCGGGGGAGCTGCTCACGCGGTTCACCGGAGGACGGATGTGGGCCGACGCAAACACCGTTCGCCGCCTCGTCCAGGAGCGTGGCGCTGACCTGCGCACGATCGTCCTCGACGACCGAGGCGACGTGGTCGGGGTCGGTCGCCTGACCCGCGTACCACCGGCGTGGCTGAAGGATGCCATCCTCGCTCTGCACGACACCTGCAGCGGCCCGGGTTGCCAGCATCCGGCCCGCTCCTCCGACCTCGATCATGCCAGTCCGTGGCACTCCGACGTTCCGGGGAAGCCCGGTGGTCGAACCGACGTCGATGAACTCGCGCCGCTGTGCCGTACGCACAACCGCACCAAGGAATCGGCCGGTTGGCAGGTCGCCCAGTCGGCAGATGGCAGCCGCGATTGGCACCACCCCG
>SKNK01000177.1 GCA_007120565.1 Nitriliruptoraceae bacterium
CCCCTTCCACCTCGACGCTGCTCTACTGTTGCTGCCGGTCCTGGGCGCGGTCGGTGGACTGATCGTCGGATCCCTGGTCAGCGAACCGGCCGTTGGAGGGGTGGCTGGCGCCAGCCTCGGGCTGGTGGCGGCAACCACGCTGATGACCTTGCGAGCCTTGCCCTACGACGATCGCCGGCTGGCGGCGGAGTCGATCCTCATCCTGCTGGTCGTCGGGACGGCGATCGTCACCTTGTTCGCGATCCGCTGACCGTCAGCCGCCGGCCGAGACGCAGCGTGTGCTCGGTCACCTCGCAGCCGAACGCCACGATGTGCACGCCGGCGTCACGGGCACGATGGACCGCAGCGAGCCAGGCTGGATCCGCCGCGGCATCGAGGTCGAGCACCTCGGCGTCGCCACGCTGGATGACGAACACGGCCGCCGATGACCGGCCCACCTCAGCTCGGGACGCCAGCGCGGCCAGATGTGCGACGCCGCGGGTCGACGGGGTGCTGGACAACGGGGCGACGCCGTCTCGGGCGCGGCTCAGGGACTTCACCTCGACGACCCCGACCTGGCCGTCACCGAACTCGACCACGAGGTCGAACCGGTGCGACCCGTAGGTGACCTCGCGGTGGAACGCGATCACCTCGGGCCAACCAGGCAGCCTTCCTCCTCGGGCGAGGTGGTCGGCGACGAGGCCGCTAGCAGCGTTGGCCTCCAGGGCGACCCACGTCCCATCCCACACCCGTGTCGCCGTCCAGCGTGTCCGGCGTGAAGGATCCTGGTTCGGAACGAGGATCAGCAAGGCATCGGGGACCAAGATGTCGGTCAACCGCGCGGTGTTCGGTAGGTAGGCACGGACCTCGCGAGGCCCCGGCCCCGTGCCGAGGTCACCGTCCGGATCGACCCGTGCGCGGATCACGAACCGGTTCTCCCTGGCCACGAACCGTGCAGTTCGGGAGGGTTCCCGATCGGGTTGCTCCTGGCCCACACCCACCTCCTCGCCGTGCGGTACTGGTGCCCTTCGGCCCCTGGATCCGGGGCCCTGTCCCGTGGCGTGTCGATCACCGACGAGGTTGGCTGACAGCGTAGGTATCCGAGCCCTCTCGACCACGGGCTCGGCTCCTCACCGTTGGCGGTCGACCGTCGGAAGGAGCGGCCCGTGGGAGCCGTGGGCAACCTCGCCCTCATGCTCGTGTTCGCGTGGATCGTGCGCGGGTTGCTGTCGGCACGGGAGGTCACCTGGCCTCGGACGCTGATGGCCGTCATCGTCGGGTCGCTGGTCGGCGCCACCGTCGCCGGACTGCTGGTCATCGACACGTCCCAGTTGCCCGACCCCGTCGCCTTCGACGTCGACATGGGCGAACTGCTCGCCCTGGCCCTGCCCTTCCAACTGGTGGCGACGATGGTGGCCATCGTTGGCCTGGAGTTGCTCTCGTCACGACCGGCGCGGAGGCGGCAGCTCCGCCCGGTCCGACCTTGGCGTGCGTTCATCCGCCGCGTGCGCATCACCGTGAGGCTCGTCCAGGTGACCCGGATCGTCTCTCGACACGGGCTGGCGCCGCTGCTCGGGCTGCGCCGCGGGGAGATCGATACGCGGAGCCCCGCCGAGGTGGCCCGCCGAGCCCGCGAGGCGCTCGAGGACGCCGGCGGCATGTTCGTCAAGCTGGGGCAACTGCTCGCCACGCGGCCCGATCTGCTGCCACCCGACGCGATGGAGGAACTCGGCCGCCTGCACTCCGCCGCCCGTCCGTTGCCTCGCGAGGTCGTCGAAGCCGAGATCACCCGCGAGATCGGCCGTCCCCTCGATGACGTGTTCGCCGAGGTCGACTGGGAACCACTGGGGTCAGCATCGATCGCCCAGGTCCACACGGCGAGGTTGCACGACGGCCACCGCGTGGTCATCAAGGTCCGCCGCCCGGGGTTGGAGGACATGGTCGAGCGGGATCTGGCGATCGCCCTGTGGCTGGCTCGTCAGGCGGAACGACGCACCCGGTGGGGGCGCGCCTACGAGGTGACCGCACTGGCCGAGGAGTTCGCCATCGCCCTCCGGGGTGAGCTCGACCTGCAGCTCGAAGCCCGCAGCGCGATCGAGGTCGCCGCCGCGCTCGACCACACCGAGCGGGTGTGCGTCCCGGCGGTCGTCGACGCCTACACCACGACCCGACTCCTGGTCATGGACCGGTTGGAGGGCCGACCACTGTCGGGCCTCGGCCGCGGGCATCGCCTCGAGGAGGCGCGCAGCTTCGCCGACGAACTGTGCACCTCGCAGGTGCGCGCCATGTTGCAGGGCGATCGCTTCCACGCCGACCCTCACCCCGGCAACGTCATGGTGCTGGAGGACGGCCGTCTCGGGCTGATCGACTTCGGAGCAACGGGCAAGCTCGACACCTTCGAACGCACGTCGATGCTGCAGATGCTCGTGGCGATCCGGCTGCAGGAGCCCTCGCTGCTCTACGCATCTCTGGTCGCGGTGGGAGCGGTCAGCCCGGCAACGCCACCCGAGGCGATCGAGCGGGAACTGGCCAGGTTCCTCGCCGCACACCTCGGCCCGGGGTTACCGCCGGCACAGGCCCTGACCGAACTCCTCCGCCTCACCACCCGGCTGGGCATCCGCCTGCCGCCCCAGGCATCGTCGATGTTCCGGGCACTGGCAACGCTCGCCGGGACGTTGGAGCACCTCGTACCCGCCTACCCGTTGATCGACGAGGTCGCGGAACTCGGCGGCGCCGAGGTCCGGGAGCAGATCGCCCCACGCTCGCTGCAGGAGTTCGCGCAGCGGGAGTGGGCTCAACTCAGCCCCCTGCTGCAGCGCGCTCCCCGGCACCTCGACCGCTTGGCCACGATGGCCGAGCACGGCACCCTCACCGGTCGGATCCGGTTGTTCAGCGAACCCGCGGACGTGCAGGTCATGGAGCGGTGGGTGAACCGGGCCGTC
>SKNK01000228.1 GCA_007120565.1 Nitriliruptoraceae bacterium
CCATCGGCGACCTCGGCGACGACCTCGAAGCCCTCCTCCTGGAGCATCTCCTTGAGATCGAGGCGGATCAGCGCCTCGTCCTCGGCGATCAGGACACGGGTGGGACGCGGCGCGCCCTCGGCTTCGCTGGTGGTCTCGGTCACTCGTCGTCCCTCTGCCGGTGCTCGGTCTCGAGCTCGTGGAGGCGCTCGAGCAGGCGATCACGTTCGTCGATCAGGCCTTGCGCTTCTCGTTCAGCATCCTCGAGCAGGGTCCGGTGTCGATCTCGGTCTCTTCGGGCATCGCGCCACTCGCGATCAGCGAGCGGGGTCTCCGCCACGAGCTTGCGGGTCTCGGCCTCATCAGCGACCTCATCGAGGTATGCCACCTGCTCAGCCAGCACACGTTGCGACGCGCGCACCCGCTTCAACTGTTCCTGGATGCGCACGAGCCGTTCCTGGACGCGGCCAGCGCTGCGTATCGAAACCGTGGTCGTTCCGCTCCTCTTTCGCTCTCCGGGCGGTGGAACAGGCCCGTGCACGTTGCTGTGGCACGAACTCGTCTTCCCTCGCCACCAGAGCGTCGGGGGTGACGGAGGACGAACGGTAGTCGCGGTGGCCGGGGACGACCAAACACCACCTCGGCTCGGGCTTGCCGTACCGACGGAACGCCCACTCCCTCTGCGTCCGGTCCGCGGTAGATAACCGGCGTGCCGGCACGCCCCGTGGCGACGTACCCCCGGTGGGATTCGAACCCACAAGCCCTTCCGGGCAGACGATTTTGAGCCGTCCCTGTATGCCAGTTCCAGCACGGGGGCAGGAGCCCAGACGTGGGCGCACTTAGGGGGAGACTACCGCCTCCCGATGTTGCGTCCACAGTAGGTCGGCGTCTGCGCGTGGCAGTTCGGGCACAGCAGCCGCAGGTTCGACCGCTGGTTGTTGGTCGGATCTCCGTCGACGTGATCGAGCTGCAGCGGCGCGGGACGTCCTTGCCAGCCATCGATCCCACATCGCGAGCACCGGGGCTCGAACACACCCTCCTCGATAAGCCGATCTCGGAGCCCGGACCCGCGGTGCGACGAACCCGCGACGAGGATCTCGTCGAGGGGACGACGCCTCGAGGAACGTGGTTGCCCCTTGGCCCACGCCTGACCACCGAGGTGGCTGGTTGGCAGCCCCAGTTCGGCGATCCGCTCGCGCAGACGCTTCTGGACGGTGCCGCTCGTGGGGTCAAGGCCGAGGCGCCTGGCCAGCTCGGCACGGCTGCGCACCTCGGGGAGGATCTCGGCGAGCCGTTCGTCGTCGAAGACGACCGGGGAACGCGTCGCACCGCCCGGTCGAACGGCACGCTCGTCCCAGTGTGACGTGTCGAGGTCGAGTCGCTGGATGTGCTCCTGCATCCGTCGCCACGCCTGACCTCCGACAGCCAGGCCCATCAGTTGGAAGACCTGGGCAAGGTTCTTCGCCTCCACAACGGCATGCCGAAGCTCGTCATCTCGCCAGCTCCTCCACGGTTCACCTGGTGCGGGCAGAGCCGAGGTATCGAGGCCGAGTTCATCGCATCGCTGTCTCAGACGGTCCGCCCGCCCGCCACCTCGCAGTCCGAGCCGGCGCTTGACCTCGCTCCACGAGGTTGCGCCCTCGAGCGCCGCGGTGAGGTCCTCATCGGTCCACGAGCGACGTCGAGGCACGACACGAGCTCCTTCCCCGACGACCGCAAGGGTCGTCGGGTCCCCCGTCGGTACCGCCGACGACACCGGCCACCCCGATCCGTGCAGCTGAGTGTGCCCTTGATCCGTGGCAGGTTGAGGGTCCCGATCGCCCGGCTGTGGAAACGACGCCGCGCAGGATACGACCGCGGCACCGACGAGGTCTGGACCTCAGCGGCTGGCGACGCCCTCGTGCAGCTCGCGGACCAGTGCGCCGACACGTTCGGCGGCTCCAGCCGGGTCCCCCTCCCCCGCAGCTCGCACCACCGAGGAGCCGACGATCACCCCGTCGGCGTAGGCAGCCACCTCGGCGGCCGAGGCCCGGTCCTTGACACCGATGCCGACGGCGACGGGCTGGTCGGTCCGTTCGCGGACCCGAGCCACAAGCTGTGCCGTGACATCTCCGGACAGGCTCTTGACGCCGGTCACCCCCAGCAGGCCGGTGGCGTACACCCAGCCGCTCGACGTGGCGGCTATCGCGTCCAACCGCTCGTCGGTCGACACCGAGGACGCCAGGAACACCGTCGCCAGTCCGCAGCGCTCGGCTTCACGTAGCCACGGACCGGCCTCCGCCACCGGCAGGTCCGGCAGGATCACGCCGGCGACCCCGGCCTCCACGAGCTCGTCGGCGAACGCCGCGTACCCGCGCGTGTCGGCGATGGTGACGTAGGTCATGACCAGCTTGGGGACGTCGAGGTGGCTCAGCGACCGGACCAGCTCCAGCTGCTCGCCAACGCGGTAGCCAGCGTCCAGCACGTGCTGGTTGGCGGCCTGGATCACCGGACCGTCCATCATCGGATCCGAGAACGGCAGGCCGACCTCGAGGATGTCCGCCCCCGCCTCGACCGCGGCCTCGAAGCAGGCGCGGGAGGTGTCCGGGTCCGGGTAGCAGGCGGTGAGGTAGACGATCAGCGCCGCCCGATCCTCCGCTTTCGCACGATCGAAGGCCGCCTGGATGGCGGTGGGGCCCGTGACGGGCTGCGTCGGTGCGCTCACGCCCGCTCCTCCCCCGCGCCGGCCCCGGTCCCGGGCTCCGTGCTCCCACCGAAGGCCCGCGCAACACCAACGTCCCACCCTGCGACCTCGACGACCTCGTCGACGTCCTTGTCCCCTCGTCCCGACATGGTCAGGACGACGCGGGCCCCCGCGCCCAGTTCGTCGACACCGTGTTGCAGGACCCACCCGACGGCGTGCGCCGGTTCCAAGGCGGGGATGATGCCTTCCAGCTC
>SKNK01000253.1 GCA_007120565.1 Nitriliruptoraceae bacterium
CGGTCCAGCACACCGAGGTCGAGCACCTCGACGTGCTGCCCTCGTCGTTGGATCTGGCGGGCGCTGAGGTCGAGCTGGTGCCCGCCTTCTCGCGCGAGCTCCGGTTGCGGCGCGCCGTCGATGCGGTCCGGGAGCGCTACGACGTCGTCCTGATCGACTGCCCCCCGTCGTTGGGACTGCTGACCATCAACGCGCTGGTGGCCGCTGACCAGGTGCTGGTGCCGATCCAGTGCGAGTACTACGCCCTCGAAGGGCTCGGCCAGTTGATGCGCACCGTCCAGCTCGTGACCGACAACCTCAACCGTGATCTGGTGCTCGGAGGGGTGGTGCTGACCATGTACGACGGTCGGACCAACCTCTCGCAGCAGGTGGTGGACGAGGTCCGCGGCTACTTCGGGGAACGCGCCTACGAGACCGTCATCCCACGGACGGTGCGCCTGTCGGAGGCGCCGTCGTTCGGTCAGCCGATCACGGTCTTCGACCCCTCTAGCCGGGGTGCCCGCGCCTACCAGCGGCTCGCCGGCGAGGTCGCCAGCCGGCTGCACCTCCCCGTGACGACCGGCGGAGCGAACGACGACGGGCTGTCGCCCCTCGACCGCCTGCTCGGCACGACCACGGCAACGGCACCGACCCCGTCCGGATCGGACGCTGACACGGAGGGATCGCGGTGAACCGGCGAGGTGGCTTGGGACGAGGACTCGCGGCGTTGATCCCCCCCGGCGAGGTCGGGGCGCCCGGCATGCGGGCCTCGCTGGCCGAGCTGCCGCTCGATGCGATCCAGCCCAACCCCCGTCAGCCCCGCGAGGTCTTCGACGAGCAGGAGCTCGAGGGCCTGGCCGCGTCCATCCGCGACATGGGGGTCCTGCAGCCGGTGGTGGTGCGCCCCCTCGGCGAGGACATCTACGAGCTGGTCGCGGGTGAGCGTCGTCTGCGGGCGGCCAAGCGAGCGGGCCTCGAGCTGATCCCGGCCGTGGTGCGCCACACCGAGGACGGGCAGCTGCTCAAGGAAGCCCTGGTGGAGAACATCCACCGGGTGCAGCTCAACCCCCTGGAGGAGGCTGCCGCCTACCAGCAGCTCCTCGACGATTTCGGCTTCACCCAGGAGGAGCTGGCCGGTGCGCTGGGCAAGTCGCGGCCGGCCATCTCCAACGCGCTGCGGCTGCTCGCGCTACCGCCGGAGGTCCAACGACGCGTCGCCGCCGGGGTGCTCAGCGCCGGGCACGCCAAGGCGCTGCTCGCGCTGCCGGATGCGGGCGTGATGGACAAGCTCGCGACGCGGACCGTCACCGAAGGTCTCTCGGTGCGGGCGCTGGAGGAGCTCATCCGCCTCACGCTGCTCGAGCCGGCCGACCCCGCGACACCCAAGCGCGCCCGCAGCGGCAACCTCAGCGCCCCGGGGCTGATCGAGCTCCAGGACGACCTCTCGGACGCGCTCATGGCGCGGGTGAAGATCCAGATGGGTGCCCGCAAGGGCAAGCTCCAGGTCGAGTTCCGCTCGGTGGACGACCTCGAACGCATCGTGGGGGTGATCGCCCGCGGCCTCGAGGGCGACGCCGCCTCCGAGGGCCCGGTCACCCAGGTCGACGTGGCGACCGCAGCAGCGCCGCCCGAGCCACGGCCGCCGCGGGAGGTCACCGATGCGCAGGCCGAGGTCGAGGACACCGACCTCGACGACCCCGAGAACGACACCGGCCCCGAGCCGGGCAACGACACGGGCCCCGACCAGGGCCCCGACGCCGGCCTCGATGCCGGCTCCGACCCCGAGCGTGGGACCGAGCGCGACACGCACTGACCACGCCCGGACGGGCGGGCCGCCGGTCAGCCGAGCGCGTTCTCGTCCCCGGAGCCGCGCACGAAGAGGCACGCCGAGCGGGTGCGTTCGACCACGGTCCGCATCCAGTCGAAGTCGAGGTGCTCGGGCAGGCCGAACAGGCTGATGTCGGCCTGCGGTGAGCGGTCGACCGCCTCGACGAAGCTGCCGGAGATGGCGTACGGCTCGGTCGCCTGCATGCGCGCCAGGTCGATGAGCCGGTGCAGCTCGGCCGTCGCCGACTCCTTCTCCTCCATGGTCTCGACCACCGTCAGCAGGCGGACCCGACCGTTCCAGTTGCGCTGGAGCTTGTAGGCCAGCAGCAGCAGCAGGTCGAGCTCGGCGACCGCGTGACCGCGTTCCCAGTCGGCGTTGCGCACCCACACGTTGATCGTGTGCCGCCGACCGAGCCCGGCGACCGGGTGATCGGCGAACAGGATCGATCCGAGCTGGAAGTCCTGCGCCCGCGCGATGACCTGGCGCCGCTCCTCGATGCCCGGCAGGTCGGCAGGAACCGGCAGGAACACGATGTTGGGCCGGAAGAACGCGCCCTGGAGCGCGCTGATACCGGCCAGGAACCCGCGGCTGAACCCGTCGGTCTCGACCACCGTCTCGGTGGCGAAGACCTCCTCGTCGCGGAACTGGCTGGCGGCTTCGGTCAGGCTGACGCCGAGCCGCTCGACGTTCGATGGGGTCGTCAAGCCGAGCAGCGTCAGCGAGCCCTTCGGGGACGCGAGGTCGTGGATGAGACGGAACGTGCCGCGCAGCTCGTCGACGTCCTCCACCGGGACGAGCAGGTTGGGCTTCCAGGCGCGTTCCCGGCTGCCACCGACCCGGGAGGCCTTCTTGACGGCCCACTCCGCGACCGCGACGAACAGGCCGCTGCGCACGTCGCCGTACGGCGCGGCCAGCCGGCGACGGGTCAGGTAGGTGTAGAACGCCCCGACCACGACGAGCGCGAGCAGGCTCAGCACCGGGTTGATGACGAACATCGCCACGATGCAGCCGGTCGCGCCGATGACCGCCACGATCCGGGGGATGCGCAGCAGCGGACGGAAGCTCACCAGCCCGAGGCCCTGCTCGAGGAGCACGACGAGGTTGACCA
>SKNK01000457.1 GCA_007120565.1 Nitriliruptoraceae bacterium
GCTGACGACGGCCACCGGGTCGGTGATCGACTCCAGCAGTGCCGTGATCACGGCGTCCCGTCGTGCGAGCCGAGCGTGGGTCTCGATGTCTCCGGTGATGTCGGTGAGGTGCCATGCCGTGCCGATCGCTCCACGTGCCTGATCGCTGAGCGTGGCGATCTGTACGTGCAGCCACCGCCCCTGTCGGGTCCGTACGTCCAGCCGTTGGTGCCGCCCCGTCGCTTGGACCGCGTCGATGCTGTCGTAGATCGCTGCGGGGTCGTCGGCAGCCAGTTGGTGTTCCCAGCCCCTGGCGTAGAGCTGGTCCATGTCGGCATCGAGCAGTTTCGCTGCCTCGACGTCGAGGTAGGTGCATCGCCCTGACTGGTCGGTGTGGAGCTCCCCGATGCCGCTCGAGACCACTGGTTGGGTCCGATGGGCCGCGAGGTCGCGTTGGACCGCGACCAGATGCGACACACGGCCGTCCGAGCCCTGGATCGGGGTGATCGTGACCCGGTTGGTGCGGAGCCGTCCGTCGCGGTAGCGGTCGACGAGTTGCCCGGCCCACACCCGTCCGGCGAGCACGGTCTCCCACATGTCGGTGTAGATGTCCGGGTTCTGCAGGCCGGAGCTCAGCAGGCGGGGCGTCGCTCCGAGTGCCTCGGTCCGTGAGTACCCGGTCACGCGGACGAAGGCCTCGTTGACGTCGAGGATCGTGCCAGCGCGATCGGTGATGATCACCACCGCCCCACCGACATCGACCGTCGTGATGTCGATCGGTGGCCTCGTCGCGTTGGCGGGCTGCGTCTCGTCCGTCATGATCACGCGGGTTCCCATCTCGGGACCCCAGACTGCTGCCGCTCGGACGGCGGGGCCAGAGGACTCCGACATCGGATCGTGGGACCGTGGTCCCGGATCGCCGGCCGTCACCTCACCCCGTCGGTCGAGGGGTGAGCAACTGATCCACCGGGGCATGATCGTCGGTGAGGACCATCGCGTCCCCGACGAAGCGCTCCAGGCCGGGTCCGTGGAGCAGGACGTCGTCGCGTCGTCGATCGCGGTTCGCCACCTCGATCTGTTCGATCGGGAGCGGAGCCTCCGAGGCGATCACCACGTAGTTGCCTCCGACATCGCTCCGGTTGAGGTCGAAGGAGTCCGCCCGGCCGATCACCGCGACGTGCTCGAAGACATCCGCGACCGTCGCAACCTCGGCTCTGAGGAACTCCCGAGGGCCGTAGTCCAGCACGTTCATCACGTACACGCCCTCGTCGTGCAACGCGCCGTGCAGGGTGGCGGTGAACTCGCGCGTCGCCAGGTGCCAGGGCACGGCAACCCCGCCGAACGCGTCGCCGATGACCAGGTCGTAGCCGTCCTGGTCGAGCTGTCCTGCGGACAGCCTCGCGTCGCCGACCACCACCTCGATGTCGCTGCCGGGTTCGAAGCCGAGTTCGTCTTCGGCCAGATCGACCAGGAGCTGGTCGAGTTCCAACACCGTCGAGGTGGAGCCAGGGTGTTCGTGGCGGAGATAGCGCGGCATCGTCATCGCGGCACCACCGATGTGCAGCGCGTCCACCGGCTCGCCCTCGGGTGCGATCGCGGTGATCGCATCGCCGAACCAGGCGGTGTAGTCGAACTCGAGGTGGGCCGGGTCGTTCAGGTCGACGTAACTGTGGCGGAGGGTGTCGAGCAGCAGCGCGTAGCCGTCGTCACGCTCCTCGTCCGCGACGATGTAGGCGCAGTAGTAGGCGGACTCGTACTGGCACGGGTGACTGGCGGCGAAGGACATCGCCCCGCCGGCGAGGATCACGGCCAGGGTGGTCAACGACACCGCGCGCATGCGCTGGAGCCAGATGGTCACGCCCAGACCGAGGAGGATCAGCAGAACCGCGAGGATGCGGATCACCGGACGGGTCGGCATCGCCGCGACCAGCACGAAACCGGTCAGGAAGGTGCCGACGATCGCGCCGGTGGTCCCGATCGCTGAGAGTCGCCCGACGACACGACCGGTCTCATCGAGTGAGTCCAACTGCAGCTTGATGATGGCTGGGGTCACTGCCGTCAGCACCGCGGCTGGCGCGAAGAAGGCCAGGAACGTGATGATGGTGGTGGTCGCCGGTCCCGCTCCTCGGAGCCCAGCACCGAGCCCATCGACCAGCGGGATGGTGACGAAGGCCAGGACGCCTCCGGCCACGATCAGTGGGCCGATCAGCGTGCGAGGGTCGTAGCGGTCCGCCGCCTTGCCCCCGAGCCACGAACCGAGGGCGATGCCGGCGAGGACGACACCGATGATCGCGGTGTAGACCTCAAGGGTCACACCGACGTAGGGCGCCAGCAGCCGGGCGGCCAGGATCTCCAGGACCAACACCGCGGCCGACGACACGAACACCAGGGTGGCAGCAGCGAATCGTGGCATGAGCGTGGAGGGTAGGCGGCGGATGGGTGGGGGCAGAACGGCGGGACGACGTCGAGGCTGGCGCCTGCGAGTGGCAGGAAGCGTTGATCGTGGGCTGAGGCTGCCGCACCGTCCACAGGTGGTGGATCGACCGACCCCGCGGGACCGGGAGCTGCGAAGCTGATCGATGCCGTGGATCGCCACACCAGGAGGCAAGGTGTACGGTAGGTGTATGGCCCGGACCCGCACCAACATCGAGATCGATGACGATCACCTCGCGGAGGTGATGCGTCGTTACGGTCTCAAGACGAAGACCGAGGCGGTGGACCTCGCACTGCGTTCACTTGCCTCCGAGCCGATGACCCGCGAGGAGGCGCTCGCTATGCGGGGGGCCGGTGCGATCGACGCGCCTCCGGCTGATGAGTTCCCGGCCAACGTCGGTAGCTCGTGATCCTGTGCGACACCTCGGCGTGGGTCGAGTATGACCGCGCGACCGGGAGCGATGTCGACCGTCGCCTCACCGAGCTGATCTCTACCGGA
>SKNK01000026.1 GCA_007120565.1 Nitriliruptoraceae bacterium
CATCAAGGGCGGAACGGCGGTGCTGGTCTCCGCCTTCGACCCGCAGCAGACCCTCGAGTTGATCGCCGAGCACAAGGTGACCTGGATGTTCGGCGTCCCGGCGATGTTCCAGGCGTTGACCCAAGCTCCGGGCTGGCAGGACGCCGACCTGTCGTCGGTCCGCGCGGTTGAAGCCGGGGGCGCACCCGTGCCCGAGGAGTTGATCCGCACCTACCAGGCACGTGGACTGACCTTCATGCAGGGCTACGGCATGACCGAAGCCTCGCCCGGGGTGCTGTTCCTGCGGGCGAAGGACAGCCTCGCCAAGGCCGGATCCGCCGGCACCCCCTGCTTCTTCACCGATGTGCGTGTCGCCGACGGAAACGGCGAACCCGTCGTCCAGGGCGAGCCAGGCGAGGTGCTGGTGCAGGGTCCCAACGTCATGCGGGGGTACTGGAACAACGCCGAGGCCACCGACGAGGTCCTCACCGACGACGGGTGGTTCCACTCGGGCGATGTTGCCGTCAGCGACGAGGATGGCTGCCTGACCATCGTCGACCGGATCAAGGACATGTACATCTCCGGTGGGGAGAACGTCTTCCCCGCCGAGGTGGAGAACGCGCTGTACGACCACCCGGCCGTCTCGGACTGTGCGATCATCGGGGTGCCCGACGAGCGTTGGGGCGAGGTCGGCCAGGCGTTCGTCGTCCTACGGGAAGGGCACACGCTCGACGAGGACGAGATGGAGCGCTTCCTCGAGCAACGGCTGGCGCGTTACAAGATCCCCAAGTCGCTGGTGCTCGTTGACGTGCTCCCCCGCAACGCCAGCGGGAAGCTCCTCAAGAAGGAGCTGTCCCCGGTCGAACGGGATCGTTGAGGCGGTAGGTCCGCGACAGGAGCGGAGCGCCGATCACGGCGAGCAGCAGGAACAACGCCGAGGTCGTCAGGATCAGGCCGGCCATACCCACCTCGGTGATCACGGCGAAGGCCACGGCGGGTAGTAGAGCGCCACCGAGAAGCTCCGCGGAGATGATCGGGACCTCGACCGCACGGTCGACGTCGCCCTGCTCGACCGCGTCAGCGGGCAGCACGCTGATGGCCAGCGGCAACCCGCCGAGCCCGATGCCTGCGAGCCCGATGCACGCAGCGACGATCGGTAGCGGCAGCGGCAGCTCCAGCAGGGCCGCAACGCCGAGCACCCCGCCGGAGACCGCGGTGGTCAGGCTGCCGACGGCCAGGGCGAGGGAACGACTCCGGTCGCTCCACGATGGGATCGCGACGGCGGCGAAGGTCGCTCCGACCCCGAACCAGGCGATCAGGCGTCCGGCCGCAGCCACCTCGAGCTCTAGCCACCGCTCGAGGAGAGGGACGCCACCCTGACTCATCAGTACGAGCCACAGCATCGTGAGAACCGCGGTCACGGCGGCGATGGCGATCAGACGGCCTCCGCCAGGGCGGTAGGTGGGCGGCCGGCTCATCGCGGTGGTCCCGGTGGGTCCGATCTGCCGAGGCAGCAGAGCCATGGTCGGCAGCAGCGCCAGGACGATGGTGGCTGCGGCGACGGCGATCGCCGGCCGCCATCCGCTGGCAGCAACCACCAGGGTCAGGACGATCGGGCCGAGAAAGCTGCCGGCGACCCTGGTCGACGACTGGAGGACCCCCAGCGCAGCGCCACGACGGTGCAGCGGCGTGGCGCGAACGACCAGGGCGATGAGCGCCGGCGAAGCGATGTTCGCCCCGACACCACCCAGGAGTCTGATGCTCAAGAAGACGGCGAAGCTTGGCGCGAGGGTGGAGGCCAACCCGGCGACGGCGGTGATGGAGCCACCGACCCACAGTCGCTGTCGGAGGCTGAGCCGACGTCCCGCCAGCCGTCCCGCACCCAGACCGATGGTCCACCCGATGGCGATCGCGAAGGGGAGCAGTCCGAGCGCTGCTACCTCGACGTCGAAGTGGTCCCCGATCCTCTCGGCGAGGAACAGCGGAGCGAGTCGATCGGTGAACAGCGCGCCGTACAACAGGAAGCCGCCGGCGACGGTGCGGATCCCCGGGGTGTGGGAGGAAGCCGAGGTCACTCCCCGGACCGGACATCGCGGCAGGTCAGCTCCTCGAAGCGCTGCCGAGCCGGCTGTTCGAGCGCACGGTAGGTACGCAGGAAGCGCTCTCGAGCGGGGCGTCGTGGGAAGGGCTCGGGCAGCAGTTCGCTCGGGAGATCGGGGTCGTCACGGACCATGCGGCGCCACTCGTCGACCATCGTGGTCCGCTGCACGAGAGCCTCGGCGGGGGCGAGGCCGCGGGTGCCAGCCCGCGCGTCCAGGTCGCGGTAGCGGGTGAGGAAGTGCTCGTAGTCGGTGGCAAGTGACGGCAGATCCCAGGTGGCCTGCAGGCGTACCTTGGCTGCCGGGAGAAGGTCGACGTCGGTCGTGCACACCACCAGGGCATCCTCGATGCCGAGTTCGGCGAGCTGCTCCCGCGCCGCGGCCCCCCGGTCATGCGGTGTGACCCAGCTGCCGTCGTACAGGGGCCAGAACGTCAGCCATCGCAGCCGCGCTCGGAGCAGGCGCCGCAGTTCGCTGTCCTCACTCGGCACGGAGAACGCGACCAGGGTCCAGGAGCCGTCCCACGCGGGGCCCTCCTCATCGGCGAAGATGCGTCGCGCACCGCGAACCAGGACCCGCCAGGCATGGTCGGTGAGGCGGTAGCTGGTGTGCCGCCCGTCCTTGGTCCGCTCCAGGAGCTCGCGTTGGGTCAGCCGGCTGAGCGCAGCACGAGCGTTCGCGGGGGTGATCGCGAACTCCTCGAGGGTGCGCACCAGGCCAGCGGACGGCAGCGGCGGCTGCTCACGGTCCCAGTAGTCGCCGAACAGGGTGATGAGCAGCCGCTGGGACCGGGCGCGGAGCCGCCGCCGTGACGTAAGCGGCTGGGTCGCG
>SKNK01000054.1 GCA_007120565.1 Nitriliruptoraceae bacterium
CGAGCGCGATGACGTTCACGCAGTCGTAGGACTGCGCGGCGAACAGCCGGTCCTCGAGGTCAGGAGCGAACTCGGTCAGCTTCTCGTCGAACTCCGAGGTGGACTGCGTGGAAGGTGCGGTGAAGGTCATCCCGTCGAGCACGTTGGGGTCACCTGGGTCGACCTCTTCTGCGAACGCGGAACCGGCGATGCCGTCAGCACCGTACATCGACTCGGTGTCGACGCCGGCAGCGATCAGACCCTGCACGATGGCTGCACCCTCGGCGAACGCGATCAGCACGAACGCGTCAGCTCCGGAACCGACCATGTCTTCGACAACCGAGTCGAAGGTGGCAGCTTCCGGGTCGTAGGTGTCGGCGTAGGCAACCTCGCCGCCCTGCGCTTCGAAGGCACCGACCGTGGCGTCGAGCAGGCCCTGGCCGTAGTCGTCGGCACGCGCCGCGATCGCGACCGAAGCGTTGCCGTCACCGATGACCTGCTCCGCGAGCACGGGGCCCTGGAGGGCATCCGTCGGAGCGGTACGGAAGTAGTACCCGTCGTCGGGGTAGTCGGTCAGGCCGGGGCCGGTGTTGGACGGCGAGCACTGCACGACGCCCGCACCGGTGATCTGGTCGATGATGGCCAGGGTCATACCGGTCGCCGCAGCACCGACGATCGCGTCGACACCCGACGCCAGCAGACGGCTGGCTTCCTCGGCGGCGATACCGGAGTCTCCGGCCTCGTCACCACTCTGCAGTTCGATGGCGTTGCCCAAGACACCGCCGGCTTCGTTGATCTCCTCAACCGCCAGCTGCACACCGTTGATCATCGGGGGGCCGAGGAACGCCAGTTGCCCGGTCTCCGGGAGGATGTACGCGAGGTTGAGGACGTCGGGGTCACCTTCGCCAGCTTCCTCACCCGGGTCTTCTGCGGGCTCCTCCGGCTCCTCAGCGGGCTCCTCTTCCTCGGTCTCGACCGGGTCTTCGGTCGCTGCGGGCTCTTCCGTCGCTTCCTCGCCTTCGCCGCATGCAGCGATGGCCAGTGCCATGACGGCGAGGAGGGCTGCTGCCTTCCTACCGGTTCTCATCCTCATAGGTCGCTCTCTCCTTGACGTTAGGTCGCCGGTCGCGCTCGGACGACCGAACGGGACCTGCACGTGTTCCACCTGGCACACGCCGCGGCAGCCTGACCCTCGGAGGTTGCAAGGCACCTGCAACACCCTTGCAGCCGAGCGCCGCACCGTGGCGGGTGGTTCTGGCCCACCCTCGGGGCCATCCCACGACCATGCTAGTAGGCGAAGGGCGAGAGGGGAACCACCTATCCGGACCGCGCGCAGCGGCCGGACGGACTCCTGCCCGGTCAGTAGCCCAAGCGTCCGAGCTGCTTGGGGTCGCGCTGCCACTCCTTCGCGACGCGTACGTGCGTGCTCAGGAACACCTTCGCGCCGAGCAGCACCTCGAGTTCACGACGCGCGTCTGACGCCGCCGCCTTGAGGTTCTCGCCACCCTTGCCGATGACGATGCCCTTCTGCGAGTCCCGTTCGACGTGGATCACCGCGTCGACCCGGAGAAGGTCCTCACGATCTTCATCAGGAAGGATCTCATCGACGGTCACCGCGATCGAGTGAGGCAGCTCCTGGCTGGCGCGCGAGATCAGCTTCTCCCGCAGGATCTCCGCGGCAAGCTGCCGTTCTGGCTGGTCGGTCACCTGGTCTGGCGGCAACAGGCGTGGCGACTCCGGGAGGTGGCTGATGAGCACCTCGACGAGCTGATCGGCGTTGTCCCCGGTGGCTGCCGACACCGGAACGATGTCGGCGAAGCTTCGTCCCTCACCGAGCAGCCCTGCGAGCTTCTCCAGCTGTGGCAGCATCCGGTCCTTGTTGGTCACCCGGTCGACCTTGTTGGCCACGGCGACGATCGGTGTGCCGGTCCCGGCCAGCTCCGCGGCGAGGAACCGATCCCCTTCACCGACGCCAGCGGCGACATCGACCATGAACACGATCAGGTCCACCCCGGCCCAGGTGTCGCGGACCAGGTCGTTGAGCCGCCGGGTCAACAAGGTGCGAGGCTTGGCGACCCCGGGGGTGTCGAGGAAGACCAGTTGCGCATCATCGCGGGTCAACACCCCACGGATCGCGTTGCGGGTGGTACCAGGCACCTCGGTGACGATGGCGACCTTCTCGCCGACGAGGTGGTTCAGCAACGTCGACTTGCCGACGTTGGGGCGTCCTGACAGGGCGATGAGGCCGGCACGATGCCCCTCCGCCACCGGATCACCCAACCCGGCGAGGATCGCCTCGAGATCGAGTTCGCGGCCGCTCACGTCTCGTACCCCTGCGAGAGACGCTTCGGACCGAACGCGTGAGGCAGCAACTCCGACATCGTGACGATCAGCGGCTTCCCGCCGTCACCGGAGGCGTAGACGACCGCGTCGGGGCCGAACTCGAAGATGGTCTGTCGGCAGGCGCCACAGGGTGTACAGGGATCCGTGCCGTCACCCACGGTGGCGACGGCGACGATCTCGCTCCGCCCCCCTTCCGCCACCATCCGGGTGATGGCGGTCTGCTCTGCGCAGGAGGTCAACCGGTAGGACGCGTTCTCGACGTTGACGCCCTCGAACCACTGCCCGTCGGCGGTCACGACCACCGCGCCAACGCGGAACCCGGAGTACGGGACGTAGGCGCGGGACCGCACCTCGCGGGCACGCCGCAGCAGCTCAGCCTCGTTGAAGCTGGCGGATCCGGCCGTGGCATCGGGTCTCATCGGGCGCTCCTGACCTTGCGCTTGTGGCGGTTCTGGGCGTCGACCGGCGGCCACCCCGGACGGACGAAGCGTAACCCGCGACGCACCAGGCACCGACGGTCAGGTGTCGGACGACCCCGCGCGCACGGCGTGTTCGTCCTCATCGGTGGCCGTCCCGTCGGCCG
>SKNK01000520.1 GCA_007120565.1 Nitriliruptoraceae bacterium
GTCGGCGAGCCGCTCCTCGGGACCCAACTCACCCGCGTCCCGGCCTGGCTGTTCGGCTTCGAGGAACTCGTCGATCTCCACCCGGACGCACAGGTGCTCTCGCGGGACACCGGCTACAGCCGCGATTACGGCCGCAACCCGTACGCCGGCTACGACAACGTGGAGAACTCGCCGTTCCTGTTCCGCGACGAGGTCGACGAGCGCTTCCCCGCCATGACGCGGTTCGTCGGCATCGCGGACGGCGACACCGCCGCGGCGATCGCCCTCGAGCGGCTCAACGACGAACGCGCCGTCCACGCGGACCTCGACGACCGCGAGGTGGTTGCGGTCTGGGCACCCGGTCAGGCCAGCGCGCTGGACACCAGCGATATCGACCAGGGCCGCGACGTCGGCCAGACAGCGGTGTTCGACACCAACCTCGGCGGCGAGACCGTGGAGCTCGCACCCACCGATGAGGACGGCGTGTTCCGTGACACGGACAGCGGGTCGCGCTTCGACCTGCGGGGTCGCGCGCTCGACGGACCCCTGGAGGGCCAACAGCTCACGGCTATCGCACACGACGACACGTTCTGGTTCGTCTGGGTCGCCTTCCGCCCAGACACCCAGGTCATCGGCCCTTGAGCGGCAGGGCTGCGGCACCGAAGTGGGGAGGCACGACCGCGCAGCTCGGCAGCCTCGCGTTGGCGCATCTGGATCTGACGATCGATCTCGTCCCGGGGGGTGGCGTAGTGGCCCATCGCGACCCGCACCCGAGAGGGGTGGATACCGAACCATATGGCCGTTTCAGCGATCCGGGTCTCACCCTGGGCGTCCATGCCTGTGAGCACGTCGATGCACTCGACAACGTCGGGACCGCCTTGCCAGCACGCGACCCGACCGTGGGCCGGGCTGTCGTGGAAGGTCACGCCGGGGTGCTCGTCCATGCGCAGTCCCTCGTCGATGAGCCGGACCGCAAGGTTGGATGGCTTCTCACCGCCCTTGGGGGCGCGACGGTCGAGCCGATCCTTGACCGGATCGGGGAGACGGAGGCTGGTGGGTGGATGATGTAGTGGAGTGCAGCGCGACTGGCTACCTCGCCTAGGGCATCACCCACACCTCGCAGCACGTCCGCGAAGCCCCCGGGCCCCGCAGTGCGGTCCTTGGCCTGGACGCCGACCGCGTCGGCCTGAACGACGCCCCGAGTGGGCGACCTGCGATGGTCGACGGCCCTCGCCGAATGGTGTCAGTGGGCGGCACGCAGACCCATGGCCCCGAACAGCAGCAAGCCAACGCCGATCAGGACCAGGCGCCAGTGCGGTCGGGGTGCGAGAAGTCGCCATCCGACCACGATGGCGATCACGACCACGGCGACCTGTAGGAACACACCGAGGTCCGTTGTTGGCGCCACGAGGCCGTCGAATGCGGCCGGCGACCGGACAGGGCCCAGCAAGGTCGTCACGATCGGGGGGCGCCGGTCCCACTTGGGTTCGCCACCTCATCCGAGGCTTCGGTGTCGTCACGCTCAGCGTGTGCCTGCCGCGACCGACGTGCGCCGAACCAGCTCGCAACGAGGGCCAGGACGATCACGAGGCCAGCGCCCAGACCGATGACCAAGGCGGCGTCGGCGACGGCGTTCACCGCTCTGGCTGAGAGTTGCTCCACCCACCGCACCGCGGCCGGCTGCGTCAGGCCACCGCTGCTGAGCGTCGTCGCCCAGAAGTACACGATGTAGCCACCTGCCAGGAGCAGGACCGCTCCGGCAACCCGGTTCACCGCCGCCGACCCGCGCCGCAACCGCCCCACCAGAGCGCGCTTGCCGAACGCGAGGGCCAAGGTGACCACGAGTAGCAGGGCGGACATCCCCGCGCCGTAGACCAGGAATGTTGCCACGCCAGCGACGAAACCGAGCTGCGGGATCGTGCCCGCGACCACCACCAGGAAGATCGGCAGCGTGCAGGACAGCGAGGCAACCGCGTACGAGACCCCGAACAGGAACACGCCGCGCAGTCCGCGGCCGGACGGGGTGCGGCTGACCTTTGGGAGTGCGACGCGAAGCTCGAAGCCGAAGAGCAACGCCAGCCCGAGCCCGACCACGCCGAGGCCGACGACCATGGCGATCCATGGCATCGCCTCGACCACCGCTTGGACACCCAGGGTGATCAGGATGCCCGCCAGTCCGAAGACCGCGAGGAAGCCCGCTGACACGACCGCGCCAACCTTCAAGGCCTGCAACCCACGGTGGCCCGCGGACCCGTCAGCAGCATCGTCCTCGAGGCCCATGAAGTACGACAGGTAGGCGGGCAGCATCGCGAACCCGCAGGGGTTGAGCGTCGCGACGAGACCGGCGGTGAAGGCGAACGCGAACGGGACCTCCATCATGATCACGCACCTGCGTCGACGAGGTGCTCGTCGATCAGGTCCTGCAACTGCTGCTCGGTCAAGATCCCGGCGTGCCGATGGACGACCGCGCCGGCAGCGTTGACGAAGTAGGTGCTCGGCATCGCGATCACCTCGAAGTCGTTGAACAGGTCACCGTCCGGATCCAGACCGAGGTCGTAGGTGACCCCGGTCTGTTCGACGAGGGCCTCGGCCTGGGCCAGGTTGTCCTGGGTGTTCAGACCGACGAAGCGCACCTCGTCTCGGCGATCGAGATGGACCTGTTCGAACTCGGGCATCTCCGCGATGCAGGGTGGACACCACGAGGCCCAGAAGTTCACCACCAGCGGCTCACCCTCGAACGCCCGCAAGCTCGTCTGTTCCCCGTCGAAGGTCTCGAAGCTTCGATCTGTCACCGGGGGTCCCGCCTCCGCGCCACCACCCGCCTCACCCGATCCGCAGGCTGCCACGAGGAGCGCGAGGATGGTCCCGATCAGCAGGCTGCGGGGTCTGCACATGGGAACCTCGTGGCCGTTGCCGTGTAGGGA
>SKNK01000063.1 GCA_007120565.1 Nitriliruptoraceae bacterium
CGCCGATCGGTGCGGCCCGGGCCGGTGAGGTCATCTTCGCGGGGTGTAGGGCGGCTACGGGCGCCTGGTGTTGATCCGACACGTCGACGGTGTCGTCACCGCCTCCGCGCACATGAGTAGCTTCGCGGTCGGCCAGGGGCAGCACGTCGATCGGGGCCAGCGCATCGGAGCGATCGGCTCGACGGGCAACTCCACCGGCCCCCACCTCCACCTGGAGTTCCGCGTCAACGGGCAGGCGCAGAACCCTCGACAGTTCCTCTCCGGCTCCCCGTGTTGATCATCGCACGGCGGGTCGGGCCGGGAAGGGGTCCGACAGGTCGATGTGGTCGATCCCGAGACAACGTAGGCTTGTGGAGCTATGGACGCGGATCACGGTCGTTTCGCCGAACTCGCGGTCGGTCATGTTCTGGGGGGTCTGACGGCGACCGATCAGCGGCGCTTCCAAGCCCACCTCCGTGGGTGCCCGGACTGCCGCACTCGCGTGGCTGAGCTGCGCGACATCGCCGACGAGCTCGCCGAGGCCGAGGAGGACGAGCGGTCACGCTCGCCCGTTCGCACGGAGGTGGAGCACACCGAGCCCACCGAGGAGGTCGGCGTCTCTCCGACACGGCGGTTGCGTGTCGGCCATGTCATGCTCGCGGCGGCGATCGTGCTGTTCATCGCGGTTGGCGTGCTGTTCTGGAACCTGCACCTGCGCACCGGCATGGCCGGGTACGAGCAGGTGCTCGAGGCCCAGTCGGAGGCCCTCCGCGTGCTCGCGAGCGGGGACTCGGTACCGGCCGAGTTCGCCGAGGGCATCACGGGGATGGTGGCGACCGACGGCGAGCAGCTCGCCCTCACCATCGTGGGCGTGGATGCCGTGGATGGGCAGGTGGTCTCGGTGTGGGCGCTGGGTCCCGACGACGGTGCCGCGGAGGTGACGCGCGCGCCGGCTGCGCTCGTACGACGCGGTGGGTTGGCCACCGTGATCGACCCTGATGGGGTCGAAGAGGTGGTCGTCACCTTGGAACGAGACCCGCCGGGTCCGGAGCCGGACGGCGAGGTCCTCGTCCGCAGCTACCCCCGAACGTCGAGGTAACGACGAGGTCGAGGCGGGGCATCGGCCGCGAGCGTGCGGCCGGCCGAGGTCAGCGTTGCTCGTCCGGCGGGATGCCGACGTCGGGTCGATCCTCGGGATCCGCGTCGAAGTAGTCGAGGCGATCGAGGGGCATCACCACGGCCGACAGGACGTTCATCAGGTGTGCCACGATGCGCTTGAGGTAGCGGTAGGTGAGTGCGTACGCGACCGCGTGGGGATCCTGGACGCGGCCGGTGACCAGCTGAGAGACCCGTTCGTCGAAGTCGTCCTGAAGCTTGTCGCCCGTGCGGAACAGCTCGCGTGCGCGCTCTCCCTCACGCTGGTGGAAGACCTCGGCGACCTCGCTGATCATGTTCGAGATGGACGAGCGGAGCGTGAGCATCTCGTCCTTCAACTCGCCCTGGTTGAGCACGACGCCGTCTGCAGCGATGTCGTAGAGGTTCTTCGCGTAGTCGCCGATCCGTTCGACGTCCTTGACGATCGACATGTAGACCAGGATCTCGGGGGTGTCGAACCCACCGTGAACGCTGGCATGGACGACGAGTTCACGCCGGATCTCACGCTCGGCTTCGTTGACCTTCGCATCGGTCGTACGGAGATCGTTGCCGACCGAGGACGGATCCGCGCCACCGACGAGCGCCGACATCGCCAGGTCGAACGCGTGACGATCGTCGGTGAACATCCGCTGGAACGTCGCCTCGATGCGCTCGAGGCGAGCGCCGTCGTCGCGTCGAGACAGCCCTAAGATCATCGGTTCTTCCTCATCAGTCGAGAAGCACGATAGCGAGCAGGGGGAGCAGGAGGAACAGCCCCAGCACGTAGGCCACCACCACCGTACGGTGCGCCACGGCCTGTGTGGCGAGCCACTCGGCCGCTCGGACGGGCAGGAGCCGGATCCGTGGTATCGGGTACAGCAGGGCGAGCGCCGTGAGGTTGAACAAGGTGTGCACCAGGGCGATCGTCAGACCCTCGGGACGCAACACGGCCAGCGAGGCCAACAGGGCGGTGATCGTCGTCCCGACGTTGGCGCCGAGGGTGATCGGGTAGGCGTTGGGCAAGGTGAGGATGCCCGCGGCGACCAGGGGGACGAGGATGGACGTCGTGATCGTCGAGGACTGCACCGCGAAGGTGACCGCGATACCCACGAGGATGCCGATCGAGCCCCCGCCCCGGCCGACGACCCGGTTCATCGCGCGCTCGACGGTGCCGGCGACCAACAGACGCATGTTCTTGGTGATGAACCCGAGGGCCAGGAAGATCAATCCGAGACCGACCGTCAACAGCAGCACGCCGGCGAACGCGCCCAGCCTGTCGGCATCGATCAGGCTCTCGAGGTGCTCGATCGGGTACTTCACGGCTCGACGGATCGGACTGCTGGCCGGAGTGGCATCGATGTCGGTGCCTCGGAGCACGCCGGTCAGTGCCACTGCTGCCCGGGAGATCCAGCCGGTCGCCAGTTCGATCGGGAGCAGGATCGCGACGGCCAGCACGTTGAACATGTCGTGCATCGTCGCCCCGGCGAATCCCCGCCGGAACTCCTCAGAACGGCGGATGTTGCCGAGCGCGGCCAGGGTGTTGGTGACCGTGGTTCCGATGTTGGCGCCCATGATCATCGGGACAGCCTCGGGGACACCGAGGGTGCCAGCGCCAACGAGACCGACGATGGTCGCCGTGGAGACCGACGAGGACTGCACCAGCACCGTCGCGAGAATCCCGGCGGCGAGCCCTGCGATCGGATGCGAGACCTGCCGGAGGAACTCGGCCTCGAACTGTGCGCCGAGCGCGGCGATGCCGACCTCGAGCAGTCCCACACCGAC
>SKNK01000348.1 GCA_007120565.1 Nitriliruptoraceae bacterium
GCCCCGACTACCACCTCGTCATCTGGGTCGGTGAGCCCGGCGCGTGGGACCTGCGCGAACTCCATGAGGAGTTGGGAACAGCGCGCAGCTTCGGGATCCGTGGCGCCGTTACCACCGACGATGATGTGGTCCTCGTGGTCGGCACCATCATCGATGAGGATGGGACGCGTACGCCCAGCACGTGGCGTATCGACCCCACTGGCCAGGCCGATCACACCACCCCGTTCGGCGGTACCGGCGCGCTGAACGACGTGACGATCCTCGACGGTGACCTGCTTGCGGTCGGGAGCTCCGGGGACGACACGGCCTTCCCCCCGCCGATCGTCCTCCGCTCCGACGACCACGGGGCGACATGGTCCACCGTCGACACCACCGGGCTCGACGGTGGGGAACTGAACACGGTGCAGCCGCTCGACGGTGGGTTCGCGATCGGCGGACGTCTCGACGGATCGGGCAGCGGGACCGCCGCCCTGTGGACCTCGTCGGACGGCAGCGAGTGGAACCAACGGATCTCCCAGGGAGAGCGCGGAACCAGCTACATCCACCAGGTTCATCGTCTCGATGGGCGGCTGCTTGCGCTCGGGACATGGCTGGAACTGACCGCTTCCGGCACCGATGCCTTCGGCGACACGCGGTTCTGGCCTGGGGAAGGTTCCCGAGGCAGCTTCGGAGCCTCGGCGCAGCACGATGGGCGCATCGTCGCCGTTGGTTCCCGGGAGAACTTCCCGCGGGGTCTGCTGACGGCAACCGATCCGGAGTCGTGGCAGACCATCGACCTCGCCGACCAGACCCTCGCGAACACGACCGGCGTCTCGAACCTCCACGTCGCCGATCTCGCCTCGAGCCCCGACGACGTCCTGCTGGTGGGCACGGAGACCACCCTGACGCACCTGCGATCGAACGAGCGGCTCTTCGCAGGGCTGTCCCCCTCCTACGAGAGTTCCACCGTCGGGCTCTCGTCCGAGGGGGCGTTCAGCAGCGTCGAGTACCGCCAAGACCATGGATGGATCGCCGTTGGCTTCGACCGCGACGAGGGGGTTTGGTGGGACGGGACGCGCGCTGCGGTCTCCGAGGACGCCCAGAACTGGACCGAGCTGGACGTCGAGGACAGCTCGGCCGACCGCATCCTGGAGGTGTTCACCACCACGGACCGGGTACTGGCCTTCGGGCTCGGGTGGGTCGACGGCTCACCAGAAGGCACCATCTGGGAGCTCGAGGACGGCCGCTTCACGCAGGCGGAGGCCGACGGTCTCGACGACTGGGTCGGTCTGTCTGGCTGCGTCCACGGGGACAACCTGGTGCTCCACGTCTACCAAGGTGGCGCAACACGCAACATGGCGGTGAGCACCGATGGCGGTCGAAGCTTCGAGGTGGTCGGAGACGGCCCCCTTCCCGCCGCCACGGGGCTCTCCTGTGGCATCGATGACGAGGGCAACGTCCTGGTGCTGACCTTCCGCTCCGGCACGAACGAGGTCCACCGTTACGACCTCGACTCCGGCGCATGGACGGAACTGAGCGAGCCGACCGCCGGCTCCCGTGTCTCGGTCACCAGCGTTGGCTGGGCTCCGGAGGTCGGCTGGTACGTCGTGGGGTCCCGTGTAGAGGTGGAAGACGACGAGCCACTGATGCGCGTGAGCGCCGATCTCGACCACTGGCGGGAGCTGGCTTTCGAGGGTGAGCCGACCCGCGCGGCAGCACGCCGGGTCACCAGCACCGACCGCGACCTGGTCGTGTACGGGTCGATCGATGGCGAACCGGAGATCTGGACCCTGCCCCTGGCTGAGCTGGACTGATCCTCTCCACGAGGTCGCGTGTATAGGGTACCCCCCTGCACTATCAGGTATCCTGGCGGCCGAGCGAACCGCCCGCGGGATCCCAGCTGAGCGAACCGCCCGCAGCATCCCACAGGATCAGGAGGCGCCATGCACGGCTACGAAGGCAGCCGCGACGAGCTGCTGGCTCGTCTGCGCCGCATCGAAGGGCAGGTTCGTGGCCTTCAGCGGATGATCGACGAGGACCGGTACTGCATCGACGTCCTCACGCAGATCTCCTCCGCGACCCGGGCGCTGCAGGGGGTCGCGGTCAACATGCTCGATGACCACGTCCGCCACTGCGTGCGCGACGCGATCGAGCAGGGACCAACCGCAGCGGACGAACGCATCGACGAAGCTCTGGACGTCATCCATCGCCTGATCCGCAACTGAACCGGATCGGTGCCTGCCGGCACTGATGCCACCCGGTCGCCCAACCGACGGATCGACCCCGGGGGTCGGTCCCAGACGAAGCCAGGAAGGAACGACCATGCCAACCACCCGTACCTACAACGTCCCAGGGATCTCCTGCGGTCACTGCAAGGCCGCCATCGAGGAAGAGGTCGGCGTACTCGACGGCGTCACCGAGGTGTCCGTCGACATCGAGGCACGGACGGTGACCGTCACCGGCGAACTCGATGATGACGCGGTCCACACCGCGGTCGAGGAAGCCGGTTATGAGGTCGCGACCACATCCTGACCGAGGTCGGCTCCGAACCTCGAGGAGACAGGCGGACCCCTCGGCGGGCCCGCCACTCTGATAGGCGTAGTACGACCTCGTTCACGAAAGCGACCATGACTACTTCGCACCCCACCCTGGATCCGCAGGTCGCGATCGAGACGCTGGCACAACTCGACCGCGAACTCGGCGACATCGATCCCGACACCCGGGCCATCGTCGGGCTGCGACCCGGCGTCGAGGGGACCGTCGCGCTGGTCGATGTCACCCTCCGCGACAATGGTGTCCTGCAGGTCGAGGACGACGTCGCTGGCCTGATCGTCGTCACCGCCGAGGACGTCAGCAGCCAGGGCGACGAACCTGACGCCGAGGCCTCCGTCGACGATGTCGAGGTGGTCGC
>SKNK01000462.1 GCA_007120565.1 Nitriliruptoraceae bacterium
CGATGAAGGCGACTGGTTCGTCGTCCACTACTACAACGAGGGCCTGCAGATCCACCCGATGCACCTGCACCAGATGCCGCAGCTGGTCTTCGCCAAGGACGGCTTCGCTCTGGACGCACCGCAGTGGGAGGACACGGTCAACGTCGCGCCCGGTGAGCGCTACTCGGTGCTCGTCCAGGCGACCGACCCCGGCGCGTGGGCGTTCCACTGCCACATCCTCACCCACGCCGAACGCCACGAAGGCATGTTCGGCATGGTCACCGCCCTGATCGTCAACGAGACCTGACCGACCCCAACCTCGGGGCGATGCGGACCCTCTCCCGCGTCGTCCCGACCCCACGCTCGAGCCTCGTCCGCCCACCCGGATGGGGCTCGAGCACGTTGTGGCCTCTCTCCCTCTGATGGGTACAGTGGCCGACGAGGTGCCGATCGGCACCGTTCGACACCCGGGGAGCTCGGGACAGCCGGGCTGAGAGGGTGACCATCCACGTGACGCGACGTGACGTCGCGATGCGTCGAGCGTCATCGACCCGCGGAACCTGAGCTGGATAATCCCAGCGGAGGGAGGTGCCTGTGGCTCCGCCATCGACGGCTCGCCCCGATCCCGACCAGCAGTCCGGCCGTGAGCCGGCACGCACGGTGGTCGTACTCGCCGGTGGCGATGACGTCGACGATGCGCTTGCCGCGCACCTCCCTGCCGAAGCGCTCGTGGTCGCTGCGGACTCCGGCTTGGAGCTCGCGGTCCCCCTTGGCCTGACGGTCGACCGGATCGTCGGCGACCTCGACTCGGTGGATCCTGACCTACTCGCTGAGGCGAGATCGGCCGGCATCCCCGTCGATGAGTACCCCCAGGACAAGGACCGCACCGACCTGGCCATCGCGCTGGACACGGCGCTCGAGCACGCACCCGACCGCATCGTGGTCGTCGGTGGGCACGGCGGTCGGCTCGATCACCTCCTCGGCAACGCTGCCTTGATCGCCTCCTCGACCTACGAGGACGTCGAGGTGGTCGCGCTGATGGGAACCGCGCGCGTCACCGTGCTCCGAGGCCGCCCCGACCCGGTCGCGACCGCGCTCACCGGCAAGGTAGGTGAGCTGGTCAGCCTGCTGCCCTTCCACGGCGAGGTCACCGGAGTCACGACACGAGGGTTGCGGTTCCCGCTCGATGACGCGGCCCTACCCGCTGGCTCGTCCCTGGGTGTCAGCAACGAGTTCGCCGCGCCACACGCGAGTGTCGCCGTGCGGTCCGGCGCACTCCTTGTCGTACAACCTGACCACCTGTGAGGAGAACCGATGCGAACCCGTCCCATCGCACTGCTCGTCGGCGCCGCCCTGGCGTTGGCCGCCTGCGGCACCGAGGAGACCGAGCCAGCTCCCGAAGCGGCGGAGTCACCCGCTGAGACCGACAGCCCGGCCGAAGAAGCCGAGGACGAGGAGGCCCCACCCGGGGAGGACGTCACGCTGCGGCTGCTGACCCACGACTCCTTCAACGTCTCCACCGAGGTGATGGAGGCCTTCGAGATCGAGTCCGGCATCAACGTCGAGGTACTGCCGAGCGGAGACGCGGGCACGACCCTCAACCAGGCGATCCTGACCCAGGACTCCCCCCAGGGTGACCTGCTGTTCGGCGTGGACACCACCTTCCTGTCCCGTGCCCTGGACGAGGAGCTGTTCCAGCCCTACTCCTCCCCCCGGCTGGATGCCGTCGACCAGGCCTACCAGCTCGACCCCGATCACCGCGTGACCCCGATCGACGTCGGCGATGTCTGCCTCAACTACGACGTCGCCTGGTTCGACGACAACGACGTCCCGGTTCCCGGTGACCTCGAGGACCTGACCGACGAGGCCTACGACGGTTTGCTCGCCGTCATGAACCCTGCTACCTCGTCACCGGGACTGGCGTTCCTGCTCGCGACCGTCGAGCGCTTCGGTGAAGACGGCTACCTCGACTTCTGGGAGCAGCTCCGTGACAACGATGTCGTGGTCACCGATGGCTGGTCCGAGGCCTACTACGACCGGTTCTCGGCGGCAGGCGGGGGTGACCGACCGCTGGTCGTCTCCTACGCGTCAAGCCCTCCGGCCGAGGTGTACTACGCCGAGGAGGAGCTGGACGGAGCACCGACCGGCGTGATCGAAGCTTCCTGCTTCCGCCAGATCGAGTTCGTTGGCATCCTGGCGACCACGGAGCACCCGGATGAGGCCCAGCAGCTGGTGGACTTCATGCTCTCCACCACCTTCCAGGAGGACATCCCCCTGCAGATGTTCGTCTTCCCGGTCGTCGACGACGCGGAGCTTCCGGAGGTGTTCGTCGAGCACGCGGAGCTCCCGGAGGATCCCTTCGAACTGGACCCGTTCGTGATCGGCGAGAACCGCGAGACCTGGATCGACGAGTGGACCCGGACGGTCCTGCGGTGAGTCTCGCGTGAACGAGACCGCCGAGGCCCCACGCAGCGTCGTCGGCGGGCCTGCGCCGCGGCGCGGGCCCGCCGCGACGGCGGCGCTGTTGGCGGTCCCGGTGGTCTTCCTCGGCATCTTCTTCGTCTACCCGGTCACCACGATCGTGCTGACGGGCCTGCGGCCAGAAGGTGTGTTCGACCTCGGTGCGGTGGGCGACGTCCTGCGGGATCCTGTGGTACGCAGGGTCGCATGGTTCACGGTGTGGCAGGCCACGGCCTCCACCTTGTTGACCCTGGCACTCGGTCTTCCCGGGGCGTACGCGCTGTCGAGGATGCGGTTCCGCGGCCGCAACGCGATCCGTGCCGCCGTGACGGTGCCGTTCGTGCTGCCGACGGTGGTCGTGGCTTCCGCGTTCCTGGCCTTGCTCGGCCCGCAAAGCCCGGTGAACGCCCTGTTGGAGGGGGTGTTCGGCCCGACCGCACCGAGCGTCGA
>SKNK01000307.1 GCA_007120565.1 Nitriliruptoraceae bacterium
CCCAGGAACCCAACAGCTTGCGGTAGCTGACGCTGCGGAACTCCTTGGAGGTCGACAACAACCCGAGCCCGACGTTGACCGTGCCGTCGTCGAGGGGGAACACCCACCCGTAGCCCGACAGCAGGTTGCCTTGCGCGTCGGTGAGGTCGAGGAAGGAGCTCATCCATTCGTCATCGGCACGCGGGGAGCGATAGTAGGTCCGGGCCGCCACCGCCATCGGCCGGTCGCTGCGGCGAGGCGAGCCGAGGTGCTTGGCGAGCGGTCCTCCGGCGCCGTCCGCGGCGACCACGACGGGCGCACGGACCTGACCCTCGCGTCCATCGCCATCCCGCCAGCTCACCCCGGCGACCCGGGACTCGGTCTGATCGCGCCACACCGGACCGGTCACCGCCACACCTTCGAAGAGCTGCGCTCCACGTGACTGCGCATGGCGGGCCAGGGTCTCGTCGAACACCTTGCGGGTGGCGGTGGCGCCCCATCCGGGCCAGTCATCGAGTTCCGGCCAGGGCAGCTCCATAACCGTGGTGCCACCGTGGACGCGCAGGCCACGCTGGGTGGCCCAGCCATCGGCCCGTCCGTTGGCCTCATCGGTCAGGCCGAGATCGAGCAGTTCCTTGACCACGCGCGGGGTGAGGCCATCACCACAGACCTTGTCGCGCGGGAAGCGGTCCTTCTCGAGGACGATCACGTCGTATCCGCTAGCGGCGAGGTGTGCCGCGGCCGCGGCGCCGCCCGGCCCTGCTCCGACGACGACCACATCAGCATGCTCGACGGCTCCGAGCGTCGGCTCAGAACTCATCGGCGCTCCTCGAGAGGTCGGGCATCGCAAAGGGTGGTGGGGCGGACCGGAAAGGGTCCCACGGTGCGGTCAGGCCTCGTCATCCGTCCGCTCGTGAAGCCTTTCACGAGCGGGAGTTTAGCGGTTCGGTAGACGGCCATCTACGGGTGTCGCTTTCGCCCCGGCGCCGTACCGGCACCGCCGGGATCAGACACGGAAGCCCCGGTGCACCGCGACGATACCGCCCGCGAGATCCTTCACACGTACCTCGTTGTAGCCGGCCGCTTCGATCCAACCCGCCACCACCGCGCGATCCGGCCACGCGAGGATGGAGTCGGCGAGGTAGCGGTAGGCCGGCGCCGAAGAGGAGACCACGCGGGCCATCTGCGGCAGGAGACCGACGAGATAGCGGCGGTAGACCTCCCGGAAGGGCCGCCACACCGGTGAGGCGAACTCGCAGACCACGACCCGGCCACCGGGACGCGTGACGCGGGCGAACTCACGGAGGGCGCGTTCGGGATCCGGGACGTTGCGCAGGCCGAAGGAGATCGTGACGGCGTCGAAGCTGGCCTCGGGGAAGGGCAGGTGCATCGCATCCCCGTTGACCCAGGTGATGCCCTCGTGGCCTCGGTGCGCGCCCTCGGCGAGCATGTTGTAGGACAGGTCGAGGGCGGTGACGTGGGTGGCGCCACGACGCCGCAGTTCCACGGCCACGTTGCCTGGACCGGCGGCCACATCCAAGACGCGGGCATCCACGGGGCGGGCCGCGATCGCGGTCACCCGCCGCCAGTGCACGTCCTGCCCCAGGGACAGCGCCGCGTTGGCCAGGTCGTACCGGGGCGCTACCCGGTCGAACATGGCCTGGACGAGGTCCGCCTGTTTGCCTTCACGTCCGGCGGTCGGAAGTTCGGTGGCCGCCGAGGGGGTGCGGTCGGAGTTGGTCACGTGTTCGCTTCCTCGGGGAGTCCGGGGACCGCCCGACGAACTAGGTCGATGGTCCTGATTCGCACGGTTCGCCTCAACACCCGAACCCACGGTGCCGAAGGTGTGGATGAAGGTTCGGCATCAGGCTATCTCCCGACGGACCGAGGCCGAGGACGGCCAGGCACCGCGACCGGACATCGCCGACCGAGCACCCGAGGATCAGGAGTCACCCGTGGCGCGCGTGCACTGTCCAGACTGCGAGATGGCGGTGGTCGTCGACCCCAACGGCGTCTGCCCCGAAGGTCACCTGATCGGTAACGCGGGCCGACGGATCGAACTCGCCATCGGCGATGACACTCCTCACCCGGACGAGCCACAACCCTGGTCGGCGATGGTCGAAGCCGCTGAGGCGATCGAGCACGAGCCCGAAGAGGCTCGGCAGATCCGTCCGATCTCGATCGCACCCGACGACGAGAGCGAAGAAGAGGACGACGGCGACAACGAGATGATGATGCGCGAGCTCCACGCGCTGAGCGACCTCGACGTCGTCACCGAGGAGCGCGCCGTCACCGGACCGGCCAGCGCCCCCTCTCGTGCGGAGACGGCACCAGCAGAGACGGCACCAGCGGAGACGGCACCTGCGTGGTCGGCCGACGAGGCCGCCACCGATGGGCCCGAGATCTCAACGGCCCCGGTGAGCGAGTCGCCTCCAGCGCCCGTCCACGAGGAACCCGACACCCCCGCGACAGCACCCGCCCCGCGTTCGGATGACGACCTCGAGGCGATCGCCGAGCTCGCGGCCCTGTTCGACTCGCCGGCCAGCGCGCCGACACTGGCACCAGCGGCGGACCAGACCTCGCAGGACACCCCAGCTTCTGAACCGCACCCGACCAGCGGTTCCCAGGGCTCTGACGAGGCGCTCGCGAGCGTCTCCCACCTGCCCTACCCCTCCAGCGACACGGCCGGCGCGTCCGGAGCCACCCCTCCGGACGGCAACGACAACCTGGCCAGTGGGGACAGCATCGACTGGAGTCACTTCACCGCGCGGGGCAAGCGCCGGCGATTCGGCCGCTGATCGGCTGAGCCAGACGCGGGGACGGCGGACGACCGTGGCCATCTCGGCCACGGTCGTCGCGTGCCGTAGCCTGCTACCTCGCGGTGGCTCAGCCCGCCACACG
>SKNK01000296.1 GCA_007120565.1 Nitriliruptoraceae bacterium
GAGCGGGCGATCCTCCGCATCACGCCCGAGCGCGTGAACCGTCGCGGCGTGTGATCATCAGGCCGGAGGCGTGACGGCCGCAGCTGCCGAACCGACGACCCTGGAACCGCGGAGCCTCCGCCGTTGCCGAGGGAGCCGCGAGCGGTGACGTCGGGGTCAGACCCAGTCGATGGCGTAGGCGATCGCCGCCAACGCGACAGCGAACCCGATGACCACCGCCCCCAACGCCACGCGCCCACGCAGGGCGGCCTGCTCCAGTGCCCGTTCGGTGCTGACGCTGGACATGTTGGCGGTGCGGTGTGGGAGGGGAACGGGGGTGGTGCTCACGTTCGTTCCTGACATCGGCGTACGTAGGGGAGACGGTCGGATGGGCCAGATGGTTGCATCGAGGTTGGGCCGATCGCGGGTCTCGACGGGCGACCTCGGATGTCGTGTCCTCACGTAAGCGGACTCCTGTGACATTCGGAGCGGCGCAGCAGGCAGTTCGGTCGGTGGCCGAACCTCCCCTGTACAGAGGACGCCAACGTCGACCTGATACCTCGGATGTGGTGCGCAACGGCATCACGACGACGGGGTGAAGACATGGGCTCCGCCGTAGAGGTGGACCGGCATCCCATCGGGAACACGCTGGATCAGCCACGCCGCGTCAGCTCGGGCCACCCGAACGCATCCGTGGCTGGCCGGGCCGGCCGGCACCGACGGAGATCCGTGGATGGCGAACCCTCGGTGGAAGTAGAGCGGGTCGTAGAGGGTGCCGAGGGGCGCGTTGCGGACCCCGTGGATCCGCCGCTCGACGACGAACTCACCGACGGGGGTCCTGGCCAGGGCGGTACCTCCCGATGCCGTCCGGTAGGGCTCACCGTTGCCGGAGCTGACCTTCAGGGTGACGACCCGATCGCCACCTTCGACCAGGTGGAGGATCTGTCGGTCGAGGTCGACCTCGATCCGGTTCTCCGGACCGCCGCGAAGCTCAGGCGCACCGACCGGAGACTCCAGTGCAGCCAGGGTCTGCGGTCCAACCACCCCGTCGACCTGCAGGCCGTTGACCCGCTGGAACGCCATCACCGCGGCGAGGGTCTGCTGCCCCTTGGCGCCGTCGGTGGGTCCGATCAGGTAGCCGAGCTCGCGCAAGCGAACCTGCACGGCGGTGATGTCGACGGGGTCGGGACGCGGGTCCGCGTCGGTGTCGGCCGACCGCTCGTCTGACGTCGCCTCGTCCTCGATCGACGATCCACCATCGGCCGGCGCCGGGTCGTTCGCCGACTCCGCGGCTCCTTCAGCCGAGCCTTCCCCGTGGTCCTCCCCACCCTCTGGGGTTCCGGAGGCAACCGGTTCGTCGTCCGACGATGCCGACCCGTCCGGCGCCCCCTCCTCCGGTTGCTCACCCGGCGAGGCGGCGGTCTCATCGCCAGGCTCCGGCTCCGGCAGGACCTCACGGCCGGTCTCGGCCAGCTCATCCGGGGCCGGGAGGACCGGACCGACCCGGTCGACGCCGGGATCCACATCCACGAACGTCGGCCCGGAGCCCGGGAAGCCGCTCGGGAGCTGAACCAGCCCGTAGGCCGAGGCGGTCGTCACGGCCATGGCCGTCGCCAAGAGCCCCGCGATCAGGCTCAGCGTGACCAGTCGGTGACGGCGACGACGCAGCGCAACCGCGCCGCTGGTCCAGGTGTGGTTGCCCGATGGGGCGGCAGCGCGGCGCATGGGAGATCCTGTTCTCGCGTCTCACCCCTCTCGACGCTGAGCACCACGGCGAGGTTGTCCGCAGCCGTAGACCTGCGCGCGTAGCGACCATCGCGAGCGGCTCACGCCGCCTTGCGCGGTCCAGGGAAGAACGCGTTGGTGCGCCGCACGTACTCGTCGCGCCCCTCACGCTGAGACGAGCCCATGTTCTTCTCGGTGAGCGCGACCCCGGACACCTTCACGATCACCACGGTCATCAGCAGCGGCCCGACGAACGTCCACCAGGCTCCGGACGGCAGCGCGATGACGAAGTAGCTCCACCAGACCACGGTGTCACCGAAGTAGTTGGGGTGGCGGGTGTAGCGCCACAGCCCACGGTCCATGACCTTGCCGCGGTTGGCCGGGTCCGCGAGGAATCGGGACAGCTGCCAGTCACCACCGGCCTCGAACACGAACCCGACCAGCCAGAGCACCACGCCGACCGCATCGATCCATCCCAGCTCCCCCGACCCGAGCCCTCCGGCGGCGGCCAACAGCGGCAACGACACGATCCACGCGATCAGCCCCTGCAGCAGGTAGATGGTGACCAGGCTCCGCGCCGCGAACGTCCCTGGGTTGCGCTCGCGCATCTTCTGGTAGCGGGGATCCTCGCCGTGACCCCAGTTCCGCCACGTCAGGTAGATCGACAACCGCAGACCCCACACCGACACCAGCACCAGCACCAGCCAGGTCCGAGGTGTCCACACCCCGGCAGCGGCGGCGTACGCCCAGGCCACGACGACGAACGCCAGGCCCCAGATGCGGTCCACCAGGCTCGCGTCCCGCCGGATGATGCTCGCGACCCAGGTCAGCACCATGAGTGCGACGACGGCACCCAGCCCGGTCAGCCAGACCTGCCACATCGCCACAGCACACCCTTCGCTTCGCTACGCATCATCGACCGGCTGGCCCGTCGCCCGCCCGCAAGGGGTTCGTTCCGCACACCGCCGCGGACCGGTGGCGCCGAGCAGCCGCGCCGCAGCCACGACGCAGCCACACGGCTACCCGCGTAGCGTCGCACACATGGAGACCCCCGACCTCGACGCCCTCAACCGCGAGGTGATCGCGTGCCGCCGGTGCGATCGTCTGGTGGCGTGGCGCGAGCACGTGGCGCGGGAGAAGCGGGCTGCCTACGCCGACCAGGAGTACTGGGGGCGGCCCGTTCCGGGGTTCGGTGATCCTGCTGCCGGGGTCCTGGTGGTTGGCCTGGCCCCGGCCGCCCATGGCGCCAACCGAACGGGCCGGATGTTCACGGGCGACCGCTCCGGCGACTGGCTGTTCGGCTCGCTTCACCGCACCGGTTTCGCGAACCAGCCGACCTCGGTCTCCCGGGACGACGGCCTCGAACTCACCGGCGCCTACATCACCGCACCCGTGCGCTGTGCCCCGCCGGACAACCGGCCCACGATCGCCGAACGCGACGCCTGCGCGCCCTACCTCGACGTCGAGGCAGCCCTGATCCCCTGGCGGGTCGCGGTCGCCCTCGGAGGCTTCGCGTGGGATGCGGTGCTGCGTCATCGTGGCTGGGACGGCCGGAAACCCAGGTTCGGCCACGGCGCGGAGACCGCCCTGCCCGACGGCCGGACCCTGGTCGGGAGCTACCACGTCAGCCAACAGAACACCTTCACCGGCCGGCTGACCGAGGACATGCTCGACGACGTCTTCGTTCGAGCCGGGGCGATCTCGGAGGACGACAGACGCCGATCCCAGTGACGACCGCGGACCCACGGCAGGGTCGTCTGCTCCCACTCAGGTGGCGCGGTTGGCTTCACCGGCACGGTGCGCGTGCGCGGCTGCCTCGGTCCGGTTGGTGACCCCGAGCTTGGTGAGGATGTTGCTGACGTGGTCCTCTGCCGTGCGGATGCTGATGTACAGGCTGGCGGCGATCTGTGCGTTCGAACGGCCGTCGGCGAGCAACCCCAACACCTCCGCTTCCCGGGGCGTCAGCGCAGCCGCCCCACCTGGGGCCGCGCCGTCAGACCCGTCCAGGCGCTGGAGCACCGCGGAACACGCGACGACGTCGAGGTCGGCCCGCAGCCGCTCGAAGGTCGCCAGTGCGGCTTGTGCTTCGGCGCGCGCCAGTTCGGGTTGCTCGTCCACCAACTCCTCAGCGAGAGCGTGGCGCGTCACGGCCGCCTCGTAGGGAAGCTCGGCCTCGACGAAGGCCGCGAGGGCCTCCTCCAGCAGGTCGATCGACGATCGGTCGCCGGCGGCGATCACCACGCGAGCTCGGCCGAGCGCCGCGAGTCCTTGCACGGCCGGCTGCTCGGTCGCCTCACCGAGGGCTTGGAGCTCCTCGCCGACCGCCTGAGCCTCACCTACCCGCCCGTCGAGGAGGTACGCCTCGACCAGCAACGCGAGCAGTGGCGCCGAGGCCAGCCCCCGGCCACGACGCACGAGACAACGTTCGAGGGTGCGGACCGCAACAGCTGGCCTACCTTCGGCCAGGCTCAGCCGAGCCAGGGGCGCCGCGGCTTCCGGGGTGTCCTCGTAGCCGCGGACCAGCTCACGAGCCTCGTCGAGCCGACCCTGAAGGACACGCAGGTCAGCCAGCCGAAGCACCGGGCCGAAGCGGCTCCCACGCCAGGTGCGGTCGTACAGTTCGATCGCTTCGGTGAGTTCGACCTCGGCGTCGCTCCAGCGACCAGCGGACCTCAGAACGCCGCCGTAGTGCATCCGGCAGATCGCTGACACGGGGAGCTCACCCGTTCGCTGGACGTACCCGTCGATGGCCGCCAACCAGGCCTCGGCTCGGCGCACGTCTACCGCGACCTCGCAGGCGCCGAACAGCGAGCAGTAGATCTCGCCTGCCGGCCACGGGTCGGTGACCACACCGCTGCTGACGGCCGCCGCCGACTCATCGATCAGGCGCATGCCCTCGGTCACCTCTCCGCGGCGGACCAGCGAGAGACCGATGTGACCCAGAGCGTCGTACTCCAACCCCGGATCTGCGAAGCGGCGTCCGGTATGGAGCGCAGCCCGTGCTCGAGCCTCCTGCTCGGTGGCCTCGTCCGCGGTCGACGCGAGCAGCAGCTCGAGCCAGCCGCGTTCCACACAGTCGCCCTGCCCATCCAACATGCGTCGTGCGTGCCCGATCCACCCGTCGCAGGCGGCCTCGTTCCCGTGCACCCACAGGTGCAGGGCCCCGAGCTCGACCGCCACCGCACCGGCGGAACGCAGGTCCTCCTGCCTGCGGTACGCGGCGTAGGCCTGCTCGCGGAGCCTGAACGCGTGGTCGTAGTCACCGAGCCAGTACTGCGCCTGGCCGAGCCCGTCAAGGGCTGCCGCCGACCCGACACTGGCAACGGCCTCCTCGAAACAGGCGCGAGCGGTGCCCCAGTCACAGGCCGCTAGCGCGGCTCGGCCGCGCTCGGTCGGATCACCACGTTCGGAGGTCACCTCACGAGGATGCCACGGGATCGGGCACGGGTGCACGGATCCCGTGGCGGAACCCGTGGTTCCACGGATGTCAGGGAGGCGGCCGTGCGCCAATCTCTTCGCAACGGTCCGATCGCGGCCCGATGCCCGATCACCGGTCCCAACAGGTCCCCGCAGGCCCTAGCGACGGCAACGACCGAGCACGGAAGCAAGGAGGAGACCATGAGCCACACCGCCACCCAGACATCCACCGCGCACGGCTGGCAGCTGGAGGAGGACAGCGCGACGGCCTACGAGCGCTTCCTCGTCCCACTGCTGTTCGATACCTCGGCGCGCGATCTGGTCGACCGCCTGCAGGTGCGATCGGGCGATCGTGTCCTGGACGTGGCCTGCGGGACCGGCGCGGTCGCCCGGCACGCCGCCGAGCGGGCAGACGAGGTGGTCGCCGTCGACCTCAACCCGGGGATGCTTGCGGCCGCGAAGGAGGCGGTACCGCACCCCTCGATCCGGTGGCAGGAAGCCAGCGCAGATGCCCTCCCCCTCTCGGATGGCAGCGTCGACATCGTCTGCTGCCAACAAGGGCTGCAGTTCTTCGGCGACCGGTCGGCGGCGCTCGCAGAGATGCATCGAGTGACCGCGCCAGACGGCCGCCTCGGGTTGAGCGTCTGTCGTCCCCTCGAGCATCAGCCCGGCTACCAGCCCCTGGTCGATGGCCTGCGACGCCACGTCGGCCAAGCCGCGGCGGAGGGGATGGCCTCGCCCTTCGGCTTCGGCGACCGTGACGAGGTCGTCGCTCTCGTCCGCGCTGCCGGGTTCCGGGACGTCGAGGTACGGATCGTCATCTGGCCCCTCCGGGCCAGCTCCCCCGAGGCGTTCCTGCGGGGCGAGACCGCGAGCTCGCCGCTTGGCGGGGTGATCGCCGATCTCGATGACGAGGTGATCGACGCCCTCATCGCCGACATCAGCGAGGGCTTGGCGCCGCACACCGACGACGCAGGCATCTCGTTCCCGATCGAGACCCTCGTGGTCACCGCCGGCCGCTGACACCTGACGACGAGGCGAGCGAGGAGGAACAGATGACGACCGCACCACAGACGACCGCACCGCATGCAGCCTTCAAGACCCAGCCCGCCGACCCCGCCTGGACGGAGCGCCTGCTGGCCCGCCGGACCTACGCGGTCATCGGGACCGAGAACCCTGACGGCTCGGTCCACATGACACCGCTGATGTACGCCTTCGACGGCGAGGTGTTCCTGTTCGAGTCCAACACGCGCACGCGGAAGGTGCGCAACCTCACCGCTCGGCCACGTGCGCGGGTCCTCGTCCAGGGACCCACCGACGAGCCGGAGAGCTGGGTGTCCGCTGCCGGGCCGACCGAGATCGTCACGGGCCAGCAGGCTCAGGAACTGAACGCGACGATCGTTGCCCGGTACGCCACCGAAGCCGGCCGTCGGGGCTGGGCGGCGACCATGGGTCCTCTCGACGATGTCACCATCGTGCTGCATCCGGAGCGGTGGTGGTCCTGGGACATCGGGGCGACACTCCAGGTCATGCTCGACGCCGGGTATACCGAGGCGGAGGTGGAAGGCTGGTTCCACCCTCTGGACCCCTGACCCGTCGGCCGTGGCGTCGACGACAGGCCAGCGCGTAGCGTCCCGCCGTCACGAGGAGGCGGGATGGTCCGGGCGGTGGTCTTCGACATCGGCGGTGTCCTCGAGGTGACACCGGACACCGGATGGATGGCGCGTTGGGCCGAGGACCTGGGGTTGGCCCCGGAGGGGTTCCGGGAGCGGATCCGCGAGCCGGCGTATGAGGGGTCACGGGGGCAGATCACGCTGGAGGAGTTCGTCTCCGCGGTACGGGAGGCCTTCGGCCTGGACGACGAACAGACGTCGGCGTTCATGGACGACCTCTGGCACGAGTACCTCGGAACGCTCAACACCGAGCTGCTCGCCTACTTCTCGGGGCTTCGAGGACGGGTTCGCACCGGCATCCTCTCGAACAGCTTCGTCGGGGCTCGCGAGCGTGAACAGGCCCGGTACGGCTTCGAGGACCACTGTGAGGTGGTGGTCTACTCCCACGAGGAAGGGTTGATGAAGCCCGACCCCGCGTTCTACGCGGTCGTCTGTGAGCGGCTCGACGTGCTGCCGGAGGAGGTCGTGTTCCTCGATGACGTGCAGATGTGCGTCGAGGGCGCACGCGCCGTCGGGATGACCGCGATCCTCTTCGAGAACAACGCCTCGGCGATCGCCGAGATCGAGGCCCTCCTGCAGAGCGCCGGCGTCTGACGGCCGGCGCTCACCGGACCTCGACCTCCAACCCGAGCGGTCCCGCTCCCTCCACCCGGACACCGGCTGGCCCCACATCGATCGTGATCTCGCCGTCCCCGATCCGGATCCCGGATGCCGTCAGCGCCTCGCCCTCCGCCAGTTTCGGCTGCACGATCAACCGACCGGCGGGTACGTCGGGCTCCAACCCCAGCACCGACCGGAGCAGGAGGATGGGCGCCGCCGCGCTCCACGCCTGCGGACTGCAAGCCACGGGGTACGGAACAGGTGCGGGCAGGTCCTCCCGCGAGGTGCCGCTGAGCAGTTCGGGGAGCCGGTAGTCGAAGTGTTCGGCGAGCGCGAGCAACTCCTCTTGGAGGGCCCGTACCTCGCCGCAGCCAGGCTCCCGCGACAGGCCGTAGGTGACGATGGCGCTGTCGTGGGGCCAGATCGTGCCGCGGTGGTATGCCAGAGGCGAGTACGCCACCTCGTCGGCCCCCAGGGTGCGGATGCCCCAGCTCGAGAACAGGTCCGGCGCGGTGACGCGCCGAGCGACCTTCGCCCGGAGGTCAGCTGGCAGGATGTCGGTCCAGAGTGCGTGTCCCATGTTCGAGGAGGCGACCTCCAACCGTTGCTTGTTCGCATCCAGCCCCATGGCCAGCCCGCCGAGGCGCTCGGACCAGAACGCCTCGACGAAGCTCTGACTGAGCTGGTCGGCGCGCTTGCGCAGCGGCCGTGCCGCCGACGGATCCCCGAGCCGCTCCTCGAGCTGCGCGAGCCCGAGCAGCGCCCCGTGGACGTAGGCCTGCACCTCGACGAGTGCGATGGGTCGCGGCGCGGGCTGGCCGTCCGCGTGGACCATCGAGTCGCCCGAGTCCTTCCAGCCCTGGTTCTCGATGCCGTGCTCGTGGGGTACCGCCTCGACGAACCCGTCGCCGTCGACATCACCGAACCGCTCGCACCAGTCGAGCGCGGCCCGCGCCGCCGGCAGGAGCGCTCGGATGCGCTGCTCATCACCGCCCCACCGAGCGGCCTCCGCCAGGACCATCACGAACAGCGGCGTCGCATCGGCGGTGCCGTAGTACGCCTCTCCGGGTTCGAGACCGAAGACGCCGCTCGCACCCACACGGAGTTCGTGCAGGATCCGACCTGGCTGCTCCAACGTCCGGTCATCGACCCGCTGCCCCTGCCTGGCAGCCAAGGCTTCGAGGGTGTCCAGCACGGCTCGAGTACCCAACGGCAGCGCAGCGAACGCCGTGAGCAGCGCGTCCCGCCCGAACAGCGCCATGAACCACGGTGCACCCGCGGCGGTGAAGCGCTCATCACCTTCCTGGACCCGCAGGCTCGCAAGGTCGACGACCGAGCCACGCACGGACCGACCCCAGCGGTGATCGGTACCGCGGACCTCCAGCGGGGCCGGGTCGGTCAGGTCGGGGGCGGTCACAGTCGGGGCCTGCTCCGGCGTGATCGTCACCGCCAGGCGGGAGGACCGCCCCACCTCCGGATCGAGTTCCCAGACGAACGCACCCCCGTCTCGGTCCGGTGGCGGCCCCATGATGGTCACCGCCACGCCCGGCCCGGCCGGGGAGCTCGCTCCGAAGCGGTCGGCCGAGAGCTGGTGAAGTGGCAGTTCGGCCGGAAGGTCACCAGCGGACTTGACCGCCATCAGCGGTGCGAAGTCCGACCCCAAGTGGATGCGTAGCTGCATGGCAGGGCCAGGAGCGAGACGATGCAGTTCGTACGCGTCCGTGACCGACCCGTCGACCCGTCGGTGGCGGATCAGGACCGCCCGGGCATCGCCGTGCTCGTTGAACGAGGTCGCCATGACGGTGTCGAGCGAGGATGCGTCGCGCCGGGCGGAACGCAGCACGTTGGGCGAGACACCGTCGACCTCGAGGTCGTAGCGCGACAGCAGGCGCAGGTCCCGGTGGTACAGGCCGTGGAAGGTCCCGTCCTCGAGGTCGCCCCCTGGCCCGCTGGTGAGGACGATCCCGGCGCTGACCAACGAGATGGACGTCTGCGAAGGCACCTTCCGGACGGTGCCACGGTGCGGGTCGGTCATCCCTTCACCCCGGTCGCCGCGACGCCCTGGATGAAGTATCGCTGGAAGATGAGGAACACGATCAACACGGGGATGGTGACGAGCATCGATCCCGCCATCGCGACGGGGGTGTTGAGGTCCTCGCCCGTCGCCTGCGCGATCTGCGCGAGGCCGAGTGGTAGCGGCCAGATGCTGGCGTTGGTCGGTGCGGCGATGAGGGGATGGAGGAATTCGTTCCAGGATCCCTGGAACGACAGCACCGTCAACGCGATCAGGCCGGGGGTCGCCATCGGCATGACCACCCGCCACCAGATCGTGAACGTGCCGGCACCGTCGACCTTGGCGGCCTCTTCGATCTCCCGCGGGATCGACATGAAGAACTGGCGCATGAGGAAGATCCCGAAGGCGTCGACCGCCAGCGGGATGATGATCCCCCCGTAGGTGTTGATCATCCCGAGCTCCCGAAGCACGAGGAACCGTGGGACCGCCAGGACGATCGGCGGCACCGCCAGGGTCGCCACGATCACCATGAAGATGATCCGACGGCCAGGGAAGTTCAAGCGGGCCAGCGCGTAGCCGGCGAGCGAGTCGAGGAACAGTCGTCCGAGGGTCACCGACACGGTGATGACCGCCGAGTTGAACAACCACCTCGGGAACGCGGAACCGGCCACCGTCTCCCATGCTGCAAGTGTCGGCGCTCCGGGGATCAGGCCCAGCGGGTTGGCAGCCACCTCGGCTCGCGTCTTGAACGACGCCGAGATCGCCAGGAGGAACGGCATCAGGTACAGGAACGCGAAGAACAGCAGCACCCCGTAGAAGATCACTTTACGGGTGTTCTTGTTGAGTACCGAGCGGGGCTCGAGTCCGTCCTTGGTCACGGTCGTTGCAGACATCACGCGCTCCTTCAGTCCTCGTCCGGCTTGAGCACCCGACGCTGTAGGAGCGTCAGCGCGATGATCAGGATGAACAGCAGGAAGCTGATCGCGCCGGCGCGACTCATCGCCGCACCTTCGAATCCGTCCCGGTAGACCATGTACGCCGGTGTGAGGGTGGTCTTCTGTGGGCCACCCCCGGAGATGACGTAGATCTGATCGAAGACCTGCCAGGTCCCGATCAGCCCGATCGTGAGCACGAAGAACAGGGTCGGCTTCATCATCGGCAGCGTCACGCGGAAGAAATGCTGGCGAGGGTTGGCGCCGTCGACCCGGCTGGCCTCCTCGATCTCGTTCGAGATGTTCTGCAGGCCAGCCAGGAAGATCAGCATCATCGTGCCGGTCGTGGTCCAGGTGGCGAGCAGCATGATCCCGAACAGGGTCACGCTCGGGCCTTTGACCCACTCCCACAGGCTGATGCCCATGAAGGTGTTCTCGGCCAGGACCCGTGGCGCCTGTTCCACGCCCAGCAGACCAAGGAAGTTGTGGATCAACCCGGAGGCATCGGCGA
>SKNK01000396.1 GCA_007120565.1 Nitriliruptoraceae bacterium
ATGCTGAGACGGAGGCCGTCTCCTCCGCACTGCCACCCTGCCCGAACCCTGCTCCTGCGGCAAGGTGCGTGCAGGAGACCAGTCGCAACGAGGTCGAGGCCGGATCGGTCGATGAGCGGCAGCGGGTGGTCGAGGTCGCGGTTCCTGGGCGGTACCGCCGCTGCGCGCCGATGTGAGTTGTTACGAGCGTTCGTGGACCCGTCGGCTCATGCTCTGGCGCTCCCGGTGTTCGTCGGCTGCTCGCGGCATACTTGGGGCATGCGACGTCGACGTACCGATCAACCCCTGGTCGAGGCCGCCCGCCGTGCGGGCGTCGACGACCCACGCATCCTCGAGGCGATGGCAGCGGTACCGCGCGAACGGTTCGTGCCGCCCGACGACCGTAAGCGCGCGACCGACGATCGGCCCATCTCGATCGGACAGGGGCAGACCACCTCACAGCCGTCGCTGATCGCCGCCATGCTCGATGCCCTCGAGCTCACGGACAGCGACAAGGTGCTCGAGATCGGCACCGGCTTCGGCTACCAGACGGCCCTGCTCGCCTGCCTGGTCGCCGAGGTGCACTCGATCGAGCGGCACGAGGGGCTCGCGTTGCAGGCGAAGCGCAACCTCGACGTCTGTGGCTTCGATCGGGTCAACGTCGTCGCCGGCGATGGCACCCGCGGCCTTCCGGAGCACGCCCCCTTCGATGCCATGGTGATCGCTGCCGCGGCCGAACGGGTTCCGGATGGCCTCGTGGAGCAGCTCGTCGAGGGTGGCCGCTTGATCGCCCCTGTCGGCGCATCCGGGATGCAAGCGGCGATCCTCTATCGGGCGGAACGGGGCCAACTGGTCGCGGTGCGTGAGCTGATGGGGGTGCGGTTCGTGCCGCTGGTTGCCGGTGACGAGCCGCCCGCCTGACAGACGACCCTGATCGTGGCCGCAACCTAGATGTCGCACATGGCCAGCGGACCGATCACGTGACCTCCGGCACGGTTGGCGCGATCGGCGCGTCCTCGGCTTCGATCTCGCCCTGTCGTCGGATCATGGCGGCCGCCAACTCGGCACGGGACGACAAGGACAGCTTGCGGAAGGTGTTCGATACGTGGGTCTGCACCGTCCGGCGAGAGACGAACAGCCGCTCCCCGATCTGGGGGTTGGAGAGCCCCTCGCCGACCAGTTCGGCGACGCGTTCCTCGGTCGGGGTCAAGCTGTCCCACCCGTGATCGATGCGCCGCCTTCGGTGTCGAGGCCCGAGACGGATGCCGGCTTCGCGCATCCGTGCGAGCAGCCGGCCAAGATCACGGTTCGCCCCGAGCGCCTCGTAGCGTTCCCGTGCCTCGAGGCCGAGCGTTCGTGCCTCGGTGTCCCGCTTCGGGTCGCGACCGATCAGTTCGGCGGCGTCTTCGAGCGCGGCCGCGAGCGGCAGGGGCCGCGGACCTGCGCGAAGGCGGTCGACCGCATCGAGCAGCGATTGTAGATCCGATCCCAGCAGGCCCCGGCAGTGTGCGGCTGCTCCGCGGATCGTCGCGACGGGCTCTTCCTCGGCCAGCGTCTCGGTGGCCTCGGTCACCCGTGTGGCGGTCGCGATGTCACCGCTGGCGAGCGCAAGGCGCGTGAGGTCCACGCCCAGGCTGCGGTAGTGGAATCGCGAGCCGAGGCTGTCGAGCGCATCCCAGACACCGGTGAGCAGCGCGCCAGCATCGGTGGCCGAGCCCTGCGCATCGATGAGGAGCGCGCGGCCGAGCAACATCCACTCCGCGCCGAAGTCCGGACCATCTGCGGCGAACTGTGCCTCACCTCGCGAGATGTGGGTTTCGGCGGCCGTCAGCTCATCGCGGTGGAGGGCGATCAGCCCGAGCAGGGCATGCGCAGCGAGGGTTCCACGTCGGTTCTCGATCTCCTCGGCGACGCCGAGCCCTGTCTCGAGCTCCGCGCGCGCGTCATCCCAAGCGCCGGCGAGGTAGTGCCGGTATCCCAGCCAGTAGTGGTAGAAGTGCCCTCGTCCGGCGACGCCGCGGGCCGCGCTGACCACCGCTCCGGCTCGGAAGGCTTCGGTCGCGGCATCCAGCTCGTCGGCATCGACAAGCACCATGCCGTGGAACATGTGAGGGTCGCGCAACGCCGAGTTGAGGGTCCCAGGTTCGACCGGGACGGGCTGGGAGCCGAGCCGCGTCGCTTCTTCCACCAGCTGGCGGGCGTTGCCGATGTTGCCTCGGAACTGTTCTACCCCCGCGAGGACGCACCGGGCCATCGATTCGCCGATGGGGTCCTCGGCCGCGCGGGCAGCGGCGAGGGCTCGGCTGGCGTCGGCTTCGGCACCCGCCAACTCGCCCGAGGCGAGCAACTGCACCATGGCGGCCTCAGCGAGGGCAAGCGACCGTTCTGCGGCGTCGAGCGACGGGTGCTGTGCCGCGAGTCGCATCTGTTCGGTCGCTCCCGAGAGGTCGCCGAGCAGGAACGATGCTTGCCCCAACGCGAAGCGCACCCGTCCACTCACGGCGTCGTCATGAGGACCGTCGAGCAGCTTCGCCGCCAGCTCGCGGGCCTCCGAGGGTTGCCCGGATGCGACGAGCAGCGTCATCAGGTCGGCCCGGAGCTGATCGTGCTCGTCGTCGTCGGGCGACGACAGCTCGATGGCCCGACGCGCGAAGCCCTCGGCGATATCGGGGGAGGTCATCGTCAGCTCGGTGGCGGCCCGACGGAGCTGCGCGATGGCGTCGCGGTCACCTGGTTGCGCTCCCATGGCGAAGTGGGTCGCGACCCGCGCGCTGGGTGCGTTGATGCCGGCCAGCGCCCGCCCTGCCTCGAGGTGGAGTTGTGCGCGTAGTCCCCTTGGCAAGCGTCCGTAGAGCGCCTCGCGGACGAGGTCGTGTCGGAAGGTGA
>SKNK01000135.1 GCA_007120565.1 Nitriliruptoraceae bacterium
CGGGGACGACACCCAAGGGGAAGGTGCGGGTCGCGCAGTACCCCTGCATGCGGTTCTCGAGGCCGAGTTGCTTGCAGCCCGCGGCGATCTCCTTCGCGAAGTACATGGGCGTGTGCACCACCTCGAGGTGTCGCCAGGCGCGCCGACCCAGAGCCCGGGCCTGTGCATCGTGGCGGTACCCCTCGGCGCCACTCAGCTCGCTCGGAACCATGTCGATCCTCCCGGTGGGATGCAGCATCAGCCTGCGGCCGCCGCTGACCGCTCTACCCTAGCTACCGGCGTAACGCGCTCCCTGATCGAGCGCGTCGTTCACCGGGCTGGCAGTGGCTGGCGATCGAGCCGCCACGGCCGGCCCTCGTCCACGCGAGATCCTGTTCGAAGACGAGGTGGCCCGTGCCAGAACCGATGTCCCGCGCACAGGCGCTGCGCGTGCTCGCTCTGAGCTCGAGCGCTGGCCGAGACGACGTCAAACGTGCCTACCGCCAGCTTGCGAGGGAGCACCACCCCGACCGTGGTGGCGATCCCGACACCTTCCATGAGGTCGCGCGGGCGTTCCACCGCTTGGCCGAGGACGACACCCGACCGACGCGCCCCCGGGTCACTCGGGGTCGGCCGTCGCGACCAGCAGCGCCATCCTCGACCGAGGCCACCGCCGACCTGGCGAGCGTCGACTGGGCGACGCCGGTACCTGAAGCCGGTTCGGCCCTCGACCGCGACCGCTTGGCGGTCGCGCTCGCCCAGGACACGGCGACGGCGATCTTCCCGATCACGGCGGTGAGTCGGTCACCGGGCTCGCGGCTCAACGGCCTAGCTCCCCACCTGGCGGGCAACGCCATGGCATCGCTGACGGTCGCTCCCGACACCGACGACCGTGGCCGGCCGGTGATCGCGTTGCAGGTTCGTGCTCGATCACGACGGGCACGTCGAGCTCTGGAGGCCACCGATCTGCAGGGACGGTGGACGCGGATGCGTGGCTCCTCACACACGCTGTTGCGTTCGACGTTCACGCCGTCTGCGGAACGGCAGGTCAGCGCCGCGTTCGCTGCCGAACGGACCGACGCGCTGCTCGAGATGCTGGGGTGGGGCCTCCCCTCGTGGACGCTCTCCCGAGTCAGGGATTGACCCACCGAGTGGCTGTCAGCACCCGGCCGGAGGTGTCAGGTTCTCGGTGTCGAGCCGCTCCAGCAGGGTGGTCACCGGCACGGCGAACCCGAGGCCCGTCGAGGCATCCAGCGCAAAGACGACCCCGATGACCCGCCCTTCGGTGTCCAACACGGGGCCTCCGGAGTTCCCCTGACGGATGTCGGCGTCGATCTGGATGACGTCGGCGGGTTCACCGAACAGTTCACCGTCGACGAGCCCAAGGGCGGTCCCCGAGGAGGCGGTCGCCGGGCCACCCCCGGGGTAGCCGACGGCGACGATCTGTTCCCCCGGTTCGATGGGCGTGGTGCGTAGCTCTGCCTCGGGCAGCCCCGCGTCATCGGCCAACTGCAGGATCGCCAGGTCGGAGTCCACGGCGAGGCCGCTCACCTCCGCCTCGATCGTGCGGCCGTCCCAGGTGTTCACCGTCACCTCACGCGGTTCATCGACGACATGCCGGTTGGTGACCACGATCCCGCCGGGGAGCACGAAGCCCGACCCGACGCCGAACTGTCGGCACCCGAGGGTGCGGATCCTCACGGTCACCTCCTGAGACCGCCGCAGGAGGGACTCCGCGGCGAGCTCGGGCAGGTCGAGCTCCTCGATCGCGCCGTAGTCGTCGGGTTCCTCGAGGGGTGGAGGGGGATCGACGCAGGCGCCGAGGACGGCAAGCATCGCGACGACGGCCAACGACCGGCGCCATCGTTGCGGCCCTGCTGGCGTCGACGCGCCCGATCCGTACCTGCCGCTGGATCCCAGGGCCGCGATCACCCAGGGATCCGTTCGGCCGCCCCCGCGGCGGACGCGGCAGCGGAACGGGCCTCGTTGCAGAAGCTGGTGGTGGCCTCGGATTGCGCGTTCAACGGCCCAACGTCGACCGGCTCGTTCGCGGCAGCACGGTTGAAGGCCTCGACGGAGGACTCTTGCAGATCGAACAACCGGGTGACGCAGGCGTCGAGGGCTTCGACGGCTGCGGCGACCTGGGTCGAGACGTCCGCGAGCACGTCACGTTCGACCTGCACGGTGGTCGCCGTGTCCTGGGCCTGCGCCTTCTCGTCTGCGAGCGCGCGGATGCGCTGTTCGAGGTCTGCGACGTCCATCTCCGAGGCTGCCAGCAGATCGGCGAGGTCGTCGAGCTGGGCCTGGAGCGCCTCGCCGCGCCCCAGCGCCTCGTCGCGACGGTCCTCCAGCACCTCCGCGCGTTCCTGCCATTGAGCCGCGGTCTCCCGCTGGTCCCAGGCGATCGCGCTCGCGGATCCGGCGACGACCAGGAGGAGCAGCACCGCCACGGCCCAGGGCCAGCGGCGCGGTCCACCACGGCCTGGTGTGACGGGCCGGTGATGATCGTCGGAGACGTTCGGCTCCGGCCGCGACGGCTCAGAGCCAGCGGCAGGCCAGGTCGAGGAGGGACCGTCCATGTCGAGTTCCTTGGTACCCATGCGTCGGATGGCAGAGGCGGCGCCAACCCGTCTTGCGATGGTGCCATGTCCGCGGCGACCCGAGATCCACTCTCCGCGTGCTTCTGGACCCCGCTACGCCCCCGGATCACCTCTTGGTCGAGGGTCCTCGGTTCTCACGGCCCCATCCGGCAGGCTTGCGGCAACGACCGGAGCTCGACGCAGCCTGGTCCGCCGAACCCCGCTGGCCATCCCGACGCCCTCGCGACGTCTGGACCCGATCCAGCCCCGACGTAGGAGCGCACGGTGCGCGACGACGACCCC